>CACYCC010000301.1 GCA_902772805.1 uncultured Lachnospiraceae bacterium
ACATATTTTAAAAATCTTTCCGTAACTGTCATGATACTCTCCATTTCTCTTTTGCAAACATATATGTTTCTATCTGAGTTTATTTCCACATATAATAATAAGTTCTTTTGGTCCTTTTTTCAAACCGTAATGCTCTCCGGATTACATTCACTACAATCAAAAGAAAGGACAGGCCTCCCGAATCTACGGATGACCTGTCCTTAAATGTCTTGATAAAATGTAAGCTTATCCGATCAAGCCTTCTTTGCTTTTGCCTGCTTAGCAAACGTCTGAACGCCTTCAACGATAAGGATGATGGCAAGTACGAACATTGCTGCCGCAAATACGAGCTGGAAGTAATCGCCCCACATAGCTGTCTTATCGGGAACCATTCCTGCGATAACCTTAATAAGTGAGATGATCTTCTGAGCAAGGAATGTAAGTGTAGCTGCAAGCATGAAGATCATGGGAATATAGAACATCTTGTTGTTCTTTCCTACTTCACCGAGCCATGTAGCAACTGCCATAAGTGCGATACCTGCAAGGAGCTGGTTGGCTGCACCGAAAAGTCCCCAGATCTGTGAAAGTGAAAGTCCGCCGAGCACGCAGCCGATAACTACCATGATGGTTGTACCGAAAAGCGGGTGAGCAAGGAGCTTTCTGACACCCTTTGCATCTTTCCATGTTGCTTCGTCATCCTTTAAGAAAAGTTCGGAGAACATGAAACGTGAAAGTCTGGTACCGGTATCAAGAGATGTAAGTGCGAATACCGAAACCGCAAGGGTAAGGAGTGCATAAATAGTCGAATAAACCTTTGTGCTCTCATCACCGAACATCGTTGCAATACCTGCGCCGAATGCTGCTGAAGGTGAACCGAAACCGCCTTCCTGATACTTAGCCCATACCATACCTACAGCGATAAGAGAAATGATACCGAGTGCTGATTCAATAAGCATCGAACCGTAACCGATAAGCTTTGCGTTCTTTTCGTTGTCAAGCTGTTTGGATGATGTACCGGTTGAAATAAGTGAATGGAATCCCGAACAAGCACCGCAAGCAACAGTAATGAACAATGCGGGGAACAGATTACCGATCTTGGTTGACCATCCTGTAAATGCGGGAATGGTAAATGATGTATTGCCCGTAACAGCTGCTACGATGATACCGATGATAGCAAGACCGATCATAAAGTAAAGAAGGTAACTTGAAAGGTAATCACGAGGCTGTAACAGGATCCATACGGGTACAAGTGAAGCAACCGCGATATATATACCGATAACAATGATCCAAGCGGTTCTTGACATTGAGAAACCAACATTAAGACCGAGAACTACGGATAAAACAACTCCGATAAGACCGATCACGGTAGCAGGGATAAGTGAAAGACCTGCCTTGTTGGTAAGTAAACCGTAGATGATCGCAAGTACTATGAACAGCATGGAAATGATCGCTGTTGTCTGGTTACCGGTTACATTGGCACCGGTGGTAAAGCCCAGTCCCGCATCGGAAGCAAATGTACCTGCTACGACGTTAACAAATGATGCGATAACAAGGATAAGAACAAGAAGTGCAAAAATGATGAAAAGCTTCTTGGCTCTCGATCCCATTGAGTCCTTGATGATCTCGCCGACGGATTTACCGTCATGACGGATGGAAGCGAACAGTGAACCGAAGTCCTGAAGTCCTCCGAAGAAAATACCGCCGATAACACACCACAAAAATACGGGTATCCAACCGAATACGGCGGCCTGAATAGGTCCGTTGATGGGACCTGCGCCTGCTATTGAAGAGAAATGGTGTCCGAGTAATACTGCGGGT
The DNA here is from genome assembly GCA_902772805.1 of uncultured Lachnospiraceae bacterium. GTDB lineage: Bacteria > Bacillota > Clostridia > Lachnospirales > Lachnospiraceae > UBA1258. Next base: position 1,798 of record CACYCC010000301.1, read on the forward strand.
TTTGCAGCCACGTAGTCAACACCGTCTTCTTTTTCGACTGCAGGAGTCTTTTTGGTAGGGTCGATGCCCCACTGTTTTGCAAGCCATGAACCATAAAATACATATCCCACAAACAGTAAAACGATTGCAGCTATGATGATAAGTAATGCTGTCATGTCTTTCTCCTCCTAAAAATGATTATTGAATATATTGCATGAACATCTTCTTAAGAAAGCGCCCACGGCGGTTTGTGAGAACTCTGTTAAGATTCGGTTCAACAGCAACCACATGAAAATTACTGTAACCCTTGAGGTTAAAAAAGTATGAATGTGAAAGTTTTTTGTTTTTTATCGCATGTATGCAGTCTTCATCAATACTGTCCGCAACTATGACGAGGGTTACATCGGTATTCTTGTGACTGAATGTCGGATTGACATCTTTTAGACCTTTTTCCCATGCTGTTTCGGTAAGTTTACCGAATTCCTCGGTATCAAGCCTCTCAACTGCCTTAAAGAAAACATATTCGTTGGATTCTATATCCGCAACCTTTGCGGATTTTACGAGGTAATACTGTTCATTGTGGGAATTGAATACTGCCTCAGCATCAAAAGGCTGTGTCGGATCTTCTGTATTGATGTTATAATATCGCTTGTAAGCGGGAAGTATCTTTTCAAGGGTTTCAGCTGATGTCATGTTTAACCTGCATGGCGTTGTTAATAAAATTTTAATATTTATTCCATAGTATACCCGCAATTTTGAATAATCAATAACAAAAGTTAAATAATTTGAAATATTTAACACAAAATCCGTTCATTATATTTTGAACAACGCGGAGGTTTTTTTGAATACGACCGGTGTATATGTCGATAAAAAGAATAACGGCGCACCAAACTACAGGGCTTCGATAACCGTAGATGACCGTCATATCAGCCTCGGAAGTTACGATTCCGAGAAAAGTGCCGGAGCTGCTTATCGGTATGCCAAAAAACTGATGTCGGGATCGTTTGAAGTTTATAAATATCCCGCAAAGTGCCCTCTTATGTTCGAAAAATTTGTGATACTGTGCAATTTAAGGGATAACAAGATCTACATTCCCACTCCGATCTACTTGGAAAAAAGATATTTTACATATCACTATTCTCCCACCGAAGCATATAAGTTTGATATGGACGATCTTTTCTATCTCTCGTCCCATAAGATCATGAAGCGCGGCAATCACTTATTTGTTGCGGATTACGGTTCTCACATTTCTTTGATGGAGCGTTTAAACATCCGTCCGTTTTCCGTGGCCGGAAGGGATTATATTTTTATAAACGGCGATCCTTACGATCTGAGGCGCGAAAATATCGAGATCATCAACAGATATTACGGAGTTACAAGAGAAACCCGCAAACTTGAGACTGTCTATAAGGCTTCCATCAATATAAAAGGCAAATTTGTGATCGGAAAATACGATTCCGAGATCACTGCGGCGATAGCTTACAACAAAGCCGCAGATATTCTTACCAAAAACGGAGTAAACAAAAAATACCCTCAAAACTATATTGAGGGTATCTCCGCACGAGAATATGTTGCAATATATTCGGATATCGAGATCTCGGAAAAGATAACGGATTATCAGCGTAATGAGTAATCCACCATGCTGATGTTGAAGTTTACATCGCCTTTTATGCCGTCGATACGGCCTCTTCGGTTATACTGCCACATCGTAAACTCATAAGGGTACGTGGGCATATCTTCCTGTTCGCTTAACCACACATCAAAGTCCGAAACTACTTTATTCAGTTCTAGATATTTGATAAGCCAGGCTTTATCACCGTAGATAACGGTCTTGTAGCCTGCTTCATCGATCTTCTTAAGAAAAGCTCTTGCCACCATCGTCTTCTCGTTTCTGGTAAGCGATTCGACTCTCGATGTTCCGTCTTCCGAATATTCCATCACAAAAGCTACGGGGTAGATAAGGTTATACCCCTTTATCTTATCGAGCACGAACTGCGCTTCTTCTTCGGCCTCTTCTTCGGTAACGGCCTGAGACCAGAAATATACGCCAAGATCGAGTCCCGCGGACTTGGCGCGCCTTATGTTGTCGGCAAAATACTCATCTTCGGTAATGAGTCCTGATGTATATCCGCGCTGTCCGACTCTTATCATTACAAAATCACAACCCGCATTTTTGAGCTTATTGAAATCAACATATTCCTGCTCTTTGGAAATATCCACGCCGAACGAACTGATAACACGCCCGTTTCTGGTATATTCCATAATTCCGTCTTGATCGTAGAGATTCGTATAATCATAAACATTTGTTGTTATGTATTTGCTGATGGAAACCCATTCCTGGGTACCGTCGTAATATGTCACAAGAGTATGTTTTCCGTCGGTAGCGGGATCCGTTTCTTTTTCTTTCTCTTTATCACTGTCATCTTCGGTCTCTTCGCCCGAAGACACATCGTCGACCGGATATAGATCGTAGAAATCAAGGTCTGAAGGATGAAGTGACGAAGGTGTCACATAGTCGTCAAAAGAAGCCGAAACGACGGTATCAGATGTATCGACGGGGGTAGACGCAACTGTCTTATTGGCGTTTCTCTTTATCTTATCCGCATTGGCAATAAGCACGATAATAACGACCGCAATGATCGAAAATACGATCACCGCAGCCATTGTGGACTGATATTTGCCTTTCTCATAATAATTGTCGTCGTCAAATTTCATATCTGAAAAGCCTTTGTGAGCGGGATTGCAAATACATCGAAAATCACCGATAATCATTTAAGATTATGTGGTGTCGGTTTCAAATGTAATTGATTCATCGATATCGTAACATTTTATTTTTTTATTATCAAGGCAGGGTAAACGCTCTTTATGTTTGCATTAAAACGCTTAGTAAATTTGATCATTAAGCCCGGGCGAAGTGTCGGCAGACCGTTCTCTACTGCCGTTTTATGCCTGTGCCTTGTTTTAGCGGTTCCGCTTGAGGGCTGTACGCGAAATGAAATGCCCGTTTCAAAAACAGGTTTCTATTTCGATACGATAGTTACAGTATCGCTTTACGGCAAAAACGCCGATGAAACGCTCGATGAATGCATGGATCTGGCCGCACGGTATGACGGGTTGTTTAACAAAAACACAAAAACATCTGACATTTATAAGATAAATCACGCTCTCGGAAATCCCGTTGAAGTCGATCCCGATACCGCTGAACTTTTAAACCTTGCTCTTGAATTTGCCGCATCTTCCGATGGGAAATTCGATCCGACAATCGGCTCCGTATCATCTCTTTGGGATTTTAAAAGTGAAGATCCCGGCCTTCCCGATCCGGAGAGCCTTGTCGAAGCATTAAAACATGTCGATCACAGAAATCTTTCTGTAAGCGGCAATACCGTTACTTTGTCCGATCCCGAAGCATCCGTCGATCTTGGCGCCATCGCCAAAGGATATGTCGCCGACGCGATGCGTTCTTTTTGCATATCAAAAGGTATCACAAGCGGCTATATAAATCTCGGCGGGAATGTACTGACCATCGGATCCAAGCCATCCGGCGAAGCGTTCGTGGTAGGAATAAAAGACCCCGCACCCGATTCGGGAACCGCCATAACTGCCGTAAATTCCGCTGATTCAAGCGTTGTGACAAGCGGTGTCTATGAAAGATGCTTTACGATCGACGGAGTTGATTATCATCATATCCTGGATACAAAAACAGGTTATCCCGTTAAGAATAACCTGTTATCCGTTACTGTTATAGGACCTTCATCGGCTACATGCGATGCCCTCTCAACCATTCTTTTTATAATGGGGATCGATGAGGGATCTGAATTTATCAAAAACTATGAAGGTTATGAATGTATATATATCGATGAAGATAAAAATCTGATCTCAAAATAGCGATCCGGTCTCAAAAGACGCTTTGATCAAAGCTCTTCTATTACTTTCTTGGGACATTTTTCCTTACAAGCGCCGCACTTTTGGCATTTTTCCTGATCTATGGTCGCATTGAAGTTTTCGACTTTAACGGCATCGTGCGGACAGTTCTTTACGCACAGGCTGCAGCCTATACATCCCACACTGCATTCTTTCATGACTACAGGGCCTTTTTCGGTGTTTGAACATGCTACCGCATATTTGGCCGAATAAGGGATAAGTGAGATCAGGTGCTTGGGGCAGACTTCGATACACTTACCGCATGCACGGCATTTATCCTTGTCAACCTTGGCAACGCCGTCTTCTACCGTTATTGCATCAAAGGGACATACCGAAGCACAGGTGCCGTAACCCAGACATCCGAAATTGCAGGATTTGGGACCGCCGTTAGGCACAAATCCGAGCATTCTGCAGTCTTCAACACCCGAATACTCATAATCAAGCTCAAATTCATCGGTATGCGCATGACAGGCTACAAAAGCGACTTTTCTTTCGCCCGCCTCGACTTCAACTCCCATTATCTCACCGATCTTCTTGGCAACGGGAGCACCTCCGACAGGACATTTGTCAACTTCCGCTTTTCCCGCAGCTATGGCAGCCGCAAGTCCCTGACATCCGGGAAATCCGCATCCGCCGCAGTTGTTGCCGGGAAGCGCTTTTAACACCTTCTCCTCAAGCTCGTTGACTTCAACTTTAAAGATTATACCGCCGATACCTAAAAAGATACCGACAAATATACCGAGTGCGCCTACAATCGCAAGGGCTTTCAAAACAGACAATGCATCCATACCAAAGCCCTCCTATATAAGTCCCGAGAAACCGCAGAAAGCGATTGCCATAAGTCCGGCGGAAAGAAGGACTATCGGCATCCCTCTGAACGGTTTGGGAATGTCATTGTACTGCATTTTTTCACGGATACCCGCAAGTATGACTATAGAGATCGTAAATCCGACTGCTGTGGCAAGTCCGTTTATTGTACCTTCCAAAAGATCGTATTCCTTGGATACGTTGGTAAGTGCCACACCAAGTACCGCACAGTTTGTGGTAATGAGCGGCAGATACACTCCCAAAGACTTGTAAAGCGACGGAATGAAACGTTTCAGAAACATCTCAAGGAACTGAACAAGTGCCGCTATGACAAGAATGAATATGATGGTCTTAAGGTAAGTAATATCAAACTTGACCAGCAAGAACTTATAAAGCAGTCCTGTTACGATCGAACTTAGGGTTATTACAAATATTACCGAAGTACCCATGCCTACGGCAGTCTTTATCTTTTTGGAAACTCCCAGGAAGGGACAAAGTCCGAGGAACTGGCTTAATACTACGTTATTTATAAGCGCAGATCCCAATGCAAGAAATATAAGATTTCTAATCATTGTCTTCTCCCTCCTTTATGGTTTCTTCGGCTTTTGAAAGCATTAGCCTTGCCTTGTCCATGCTCTTTTTCTTAAATGGCTTTTGTTTTTTCTTTTTAAGCGCCTGCTCTTTTAAATCTTCTATCTCAAAGAATTCAAGATCTCCCGACTCGTCCTCGACAACGATGACTTCAGAAACATTTTCCTCCGACGCGGTGGGTTCGGGCTGGGGAGCCGTCTCCGGTTCTGGTGCCGCTTCGGATGTTGTCTCCGGCTCAGGTGCCGCTTCGGGTGCTGTAGCGGGCGCAGGCTTCGGCTCAGGTGCAGCTTCGGGTGCTGTAGCGGGCGCAGGCTTCGGCTCAGGTGCTGCTTTGGGTGCTGTAGCGGGCGCAGGCTCTGTCTCAGGTCCCGACTCTGCCTCAGGTTCCTGTGTTGTCTCGGGCACAGGCTCTGCCTCCGTATCCGGCTCTGCTTCCGGCTCGGGTACCGCTTCGGGTACTGTCTCCGGCTCAGGCTTGGGCGCTGTTGCGGGCGCAGGAGCTGTCTCAGGTTCCTGTATTGCCTCGGGCACAGGCTCTGCCTCCGTATCCGTCACAGGCTCTGCTTCTGTCTTTCTATTTTTCCAAAAACCAAATAATTTTTTTGATTCCTTCTTCTCAGCGGGCTTTACCTCGGTCGCCGCCGTATTTTCCTCTGCAGGCTTTGCTTCGTCTGCAGGCTTTGCTTCAGGCACAGCCTCAGGCTCCGCCTCTGCTTGAGATTCGGGCTCAGCCTCGGATACCTTTTCAGATGCCTCCGTGGTAATTGCCTCGGGCTCCGCTGCAGTTTCAGGCTCTGCCTCCGGCATTATTTCCGGTGTTGTCACATTCTCCGCCTCTGCTTCGGATTCAGGCACTGCTGCATTCTCCGCCTCAGGCTTAACTTTTGCCTCAGCCGCGTTTTTTTCTTCAGGTGCTGCCGCAGTTTCAGCCGCCGCTTTGGGTGCTACTTCAGCCTCAGCCTTAGCTTCAGCTTTAGTCTTGTCTTCGGGCGCTTTTCTGTCGCTGCATTCGATACTGCAGTTCATGCAGTCATGGCCGCATCCGGACTGGATCTTGGACATATCCTTGCCCTTGCGGGTTCCTATATCTTTGATAAAATTCTGTATCGCCGTAAGCAGCGCCAGCACGAAAAATGCTCCCGGTGCCATTACAAAAATGTTTACGGGCACAAACGAATCTGGCATGACAGAAATGTCAAAGATCATTCCCGTTCCGAGAAGTTCTCTGAAACCGCCGATAAG
>CACYCC010000302.1 GCA_902772805.1 uncultured Lachnospiraceae bacterium
CTCCAAGCCCGGATTCGTGGTCTACTACACCAACTACTCCATGACCATCGACACGGACATTTCGATGCTTTCCATGGAATAATAACAGTTCGGAAATATAAATACCCCGAGACATATATATGCCTCGGGGTTATATTTTTACCCTGAAAAATTATTATCCTAAAAACTGGAATGCGCAGAACCCTGCGTAGATCGCAAGGAGTGCAATACCCTGCCAGCGATAGAGGCGACCCTTTATCATTGCGGGAACAGTTAAGATAAGCATTACAAGGAACATTACGGGAGTATCGATCACAAGTGATGCGAACATTTCCTTGCCGCCGATCACGATCGTACTGAATGTTCCGGGCTCAAAGTTGAACGGACGTATTGCTGCGGATGCGGCTGCAACAAGTGCTATATTAAAGAGGTTAGCACCGCATATATTACCAAGCGATAATGCACCGTGTCCTTTGGCAAGCGATGTGATCGCAGTCACAAGTTCGGGAAGTGATGTTCCGAGTGCCACAAATGTAAGCGCGATCACGGTTTCGGGTACTCCGAGACCTTCCGCTATCGCGGTTCCGTGATTGACGAGAAGTCTTGCGCCCACCGCTATGGCAGCCGCACCGACTACAAGCATCACTACCGTAAGCCACATCGGATATACTTTTTCTTTTTCCTCGCCTTCGCCCTGTGCTTCGGGCTCTTCATCCGTTTTACCCTTAACGGCTTTTACCACCTGTATCACTATATATGCCACAAAGAGTGCCAGAAGGATTATTCCGACAGGTCTTGAAAATCCCTTAAACGCATATGCAACGCCTGCAAATATTACTGCCGCGGTAAAAAAGAAATATACCGGTATCTTCATGGTGTTTTTGTTGATGACCGACGGCGCCACCGCTATCGTGATCGCACAGATAAGCGATGTGTTACATATGATCGAACCGACCGCATTACCGTATGCCATCGCGCTGTGTCCCTCAAATGCAGATGTAGCACTTACCATCAGTTCCGGCAGAGTCGTTCCGATAGAAACGACCGTTGCACCGATCAAAAGGTCCGGGACCTTAAACTTCTTGGCGACTCCGACTGAACCGTCAACAAACCAGTCACCGCCCTTGATGAGCAGCGCAAGACCAAGAATAAACCACAATACATGCACTAACATTTTGATTTCCTCCGAAAGCCTCTTTTGATATCAGTTATAGCACATTTATTGCCGTTTCGGTATCGCTTACTTCAAATCTGTATTCACCCCTTAAGAACACTCTCTCACCGTTTTCGAGCACGGTCGTAAGGCTGTGAGCCGATACGGGAAGCTTAACGGTCTTGGTCTCGCCCGCTTTAAGCGATACACGCTTAAATGCGCACAGACTCTTTATGGGCTGATCATCCGGCACAAGAAGGTCTGTTCCAACATCATTGAGTCCGTTAGCAAGTTTTTCCGCAGGACATTTGTCAACAAAAGCAAGCACAACTTCATCGGAATCAAAGCTTCCGGTGTTAGTTATGTTAACTTCTATCTCAACAGCAGCCTTTTGAAGTTCATCGTAAGAAGCTCCTTCAGCGGGTACAAAGCCCGTTGTCTTAACCGAAGCGGATGTATCGAATGTCGTATAACTTAAGCCGTATCCGAAGGGATAAAGCGTTTCGCCCTTGAAGTATCTGTAAGTACGGTTCTTCATCGAATAATCCGTAAATTCGGGCTGTTCACCGTCTTTGTAGAAAGTTACGGGAAGTTTTCCGGAAGGACTTACCTTGCCAAAAAGAACATTCGCCAAAGCCGTTCCGCCCTGTCCGCCCGAATACCAGCAGTCAAGAATGGCATCAGCCGATTCGTTTAGGTCGGAAATATCGATCGCAGAACCCGCATTGAGTACCACTATGACCTTCTTGTCATTTTCTTTTGCCGTCTTAATAACGGAATCAATAAGTCTTTGCTGGGAAGCGGGAAGTTTTAAAGAAACTTTGTCGCCGGAGGCAAACATGTTACCGGTATCACCCTCTTCACCTTCTATTGTGGCATCAAGTCCCACGCAAAGTATCGTGATGTCCGAATTCTTGACCACGATCCTTGCTTCCGCAAGACGATCGTCGGGCTTTGCAAGGTTCGAAAATCCGTCTTTGTAAAGATGAGCTCCGTCGGAATAAAGAACGCGTGACGAAGTAGCTCTTCTGATGCCTGTTAAATTCGTTACATATTCGGAAGCGGTACCGAAATAGTTGCCTTCAAGCACGCTTCTTAAGTCTGCCGTGGGGCCTACAACACCTATCGTCTTATATTCGCCTTCTTTTAACGGAAGAACACCGTTATTCTTAAGAAGAACGATCGATTCCTCGGATGCCTTGCATGACAATGCGTTGTTAAGCGGAGTGTCGCAATTCGAATAAGGTATCTTATCGTACTCTCCCGTCTTTTTAAGCGCTTCCTCATCGGTCCTTGGTAAGATTCCGAGCTTCATACGTGTAGCCATAAGTCTTGTGCAGGCCTTACGCATATCTTCTTCGGTTATAAGCTTATCCTTTAATGCCGCAAGAATGCAAAGATATGTGTTTCCGCAGTTAAGGTCGCAGCCGTTGTTTAAAGCAAGCGCAGCCGATTCAGCGGGTGAATTGGTGATCTTATGATTCTCGTGGAAGTCTCTTATGGCCCAGCAGTCACTTACGAAATGGCCTTTAAAACCCCATTTTCCGCGAAGTATGTCTTTGATAAGTGTCTTGGACCCGCAGCAGGGCTCACCGTTTGTACGGTTGTAAGCGCCCATCACGGCTTCGACTTTACCTTCTTTTACAGCCGCTTCAAATGCGGGTAGGTAAGTCTCTTCCATATCTTTTGCCGTAGCTTTGGCATCAAAATGATGTCTCTCGCCCTCGGGACCGGAATGTACGGCATAATGCTTGGCGCATGCCGCAGCCTTTATGGTATCGCACTCGGGATAGTTGTCGATCCCCTGAAGGCCCTTTATAAAAGCAACACCGAGACGTGAAGTAAGATATGGATCCTCACCGTAAGTCTCATGTCCGCGTCCCCAGCGGGCATCACGGAATATGTTTATATTGGGCGACCAGAATGTAAGCCCCTTATAAATATCCCTGTCGCCTTCTGCGGCCTGTGCATTGTATTTTGCACGTCCTTCATCGGCGATAACTTCGGCGATCTTAAATAACAGTTCGTCGTCAAACATTGCCGCAAGACCGATGGCCTGCGGAAATACCGTTGCGGTGCCCGCACGTGCGACACCGTGAAGTGCCTCATTCCACCAGTTGTAAGCCGGTATTCCGAGCCTGTCTACCGCTTCGGCATCGTACTTTAACTGTTTTGCCACCTCTTCGATGGTCATTTTGGAGACCAGTGCCTCCGCATCTTCATATAATTTACTCATACCTTCTCCGTTCCGAGCAAACACGGTCCCACATATGCGGGAATGCATGCAATAATGCATGCAGGAATACCATGTTTCTCAATCTCAATGGTCAAACCATAAAAAAGAGTATGGAAATCCTTGAATTTCCATACTCCTAGAATATCTTTTGTGTGACATCACATACTATTCATTTTTTGCTATATGATGCTCAATTTACGTCATATCGCCGTTTCAAGCCCTCTGCCGGAGCAGTTTTAAAACTTTACCGTGCGAGCCTTAGCCTTAATAAAGTGCCCTGCCCTTTTCATCGGGAATGAGCGTCTTACGATAGAAATATGAATTGATGACATCTCTCCAGTATTCCGAATGGCTTAACTGATGCTCAAATCTCTTGGTCACCCGCTCAAATGCGTCGTCGGGTACAAGCCCTTTAAGTTCCTGCCAGAGTCCGTTCATCACAACCACATCCTCGGCGCCTTCAAAATGAGCGTCA
>CACYCC010000303.1 GCA_902772805.1 uncultured Lachnospiraceae bacterium
CCGCAATAAAGTACGCAGTTTGAAGAAGCCGCAAAAGTCATCGCCGATACGATAACCTCGTCTCCCTCATGTATTCCTATCGCCAGGCACGCAAGATGCAGTGCGGCCGTTCCGTTGGAGCATACTACCGCATGGCGGGCAGTCGTGATATCACATAACTTCCGCTCAAGTTCTTCGCTCCTGGGCCCGCATGTTATAAAGTTGCTGCGAAGTGTATCCGCAACCGCATTTACATCGTCTTCATCAATCCACTGACGGCCGTAGTAGATCTTTCCGGATTCGCTCCTAACGGGTGTGCCCCCAAAAATCGCCAATTGTTCCATTTTCTTTTTCCTTTTCATAGGGGCGGGCATACTCCCACCCATAATCTTAATAATTTTACCACGATTCAGGGCTTTATTCCACAATTTAAGGGTATCTTAAATAAATATAAAAAAATAAATCAAGAAAGCGCCATGTATATCTTCCGGTCAAGATATATATGACGCCTTATGTATATACGTTCACATGATCGGTAATGTCCGCATGTGCCGGCTTTAAGCAAATATTACCCAACAGGCCAATACAAATATCGAAAATACACCGTAAAGAGCCGTTACCGCCCTCAAAAGCATCTTCCCCTTTCCGTTCTTTCCGGCTATAGCCCCGAGAGCAACAAGCGGCGAGACGATCGCATACTGGACATACCTGAAATTCATGCTGCATTCGTGCGGGTACTTGTTTGCAAAAGAAAAATATGAATACATCATGATAAACCAGGCGATAAACCAAAATAGTTTTAAACCCGCATCCGATCCCGAAGCCTCACCGTTCTCACCGGCCTTTACGCGCACGGCAAGATATCGCACGAAACATACAAATGCCCATACGGCAACAATGAAATTAAGCATCACCGTAAGAAGGCATATGAGTTTGACCGCCATCGGAAACAGCGCAAGATCGCACTCTCCGAGGGCGGATGTGCGAAACATCTGGATCCATATGTTCCAACCCATCCCGATGCTTCCGTGAGACAGATTTTTGATAAGTTCAACGACATTGGGAAAGAACAGTCTTTCAAATTCGGAGTACATGCCGACATACTGCCAGCTTGTATCGGGCAGGAATGCTATGTAGGTAAACGACATGCCGAACCTTATGTAACACCGCAGCACCCAGAACAGTCCGATGGGAACGCAGATCGCACCGAAAACCGCGTACTGGATAAAACGTGATACCGGAAATTTTCTTTTTCCCTGCCATTCCTTTATGAATACATACAAAAACAGCACAGCAACCGGAAAGGCTATAAGCCCCGCCGAAAGTTTTGAAAGCATTCCGATGCTTATTGAAAAAGCCAGAAAAACGATATCTTTGTAAGACCTCGTACGATACCATCTTAATACCGCCCAGGTCGCAAGCATCTGAAACATCAGCCCGATACCGTCGTTGTTAACAGATCCGGCGGTCATGACTATCGTAGGCTGCAATGCAAAGATCGTAAGGGCTAACGCCTTTCCGTCAAAAGAAACCTTTAGTTCATCAAGTACTCTTTCAAAGGCACAAAGTGTTATAACGGAATATACAAGTGTCACAAACTGTACGGATTCGATAAGAAGTCTTGTATCATTCGTAAAGAGCTTTATAAAACTCACCCAGAGAGCCGAAATGATATAGTGTACCGGCGGATGGTTAAACTGATAAACCGTTGTGGGATCGAATTGCGGAATCTGCCGGTTAACGACCAGATAGAATATATATCCGAGATGCCCCGTCAATACGCCATTGCCCGGATCTACGGTACCGATATCGTACTGGGCAAAGTTGACAACGGGCATAAAGATGACATACAGGACACGGATAAGTATCCCTGCCAGCAATATGAACAGTATTTTCTTTTTATCATCTGCTTTGATATTCATGTAATAAATCTTTCAAAGATCTCAATGTGTCTTTTTGCCATCTCTTCATAGGTATAACCTGAAATGATCTCAAGAGATCTTTGTCCCATTGCTTTAAGATCACCGGAAAGCGCTTTATTTATCGAACCGGCCAGTCCGGCAGGATCTTCGGGGCTTACGAGATATCCGTTTTCACCTTCATGAACCAGTTCAACACCCGCATTGCACGTTGTTGTGGTGATGACGGGAAGTCCGCACGCCATAGCTTCGCCGACTACAAGCCCCCAGATATCATAACGTGTGGCAAGCACAAAAAGATCCGAGGCTCTGTACATCTCAAAAAGTGTCTTTTTGTCCTTAAAACTTTCAAATTCTATCCTGACAAGAGGATTGGCCCGCTCGCAGTTTTCTTTTAACCCTATATAATCTTCACCGGCCGTACCGCCGACTATCTTAAGGACCGCGGGAGTCTTAACGGATTCCATGGCTTTTATGAGAATGTCAAAGCCCTTTCTGGGAATGAAATTACCCACAGAAATTATAGTTGCCTGTTTGCGGTCACGAAGATCGGTGTTTTTGCCGGAAATATCCGCTTTGTAAAGCGAGGTAAAGGGGTATCTGTAAATATCCTTTTCACGGGCACCGTAATGCTTTAAATAATCATCGGAAGTCTTTGACGGTGAGATCCACAAAGATGCGCTTGAAATAAAGTAATGTTTGAAAGCATATTTAAAGCGCGATTCACGATCCGGTACCATACCGCCGTCGCAATTGAGAATAAAAGGCCGCTTATGCGACCTTAAACAGCGGATCGCATACATTCCCGTAGGAGTGCTGAAACCGCCGACCACTATCAGATCATATGAGGGGTCTTTGAGATATTTTTTGACCGACGGGCAAAAAGCGCTTGAGGTCAGCTTAAATACCGGTTTTAAGAACTCATATTTATAATTTCCCGATGAATTGTCACCATACCATGAACGGTCTCTGTCAGCGGCCTCCTTGAGTTCGTAAAGGACCGTCAGATCGCACAGCTTTCCGAGTTCACCAAAAAAATCGACTCTGTAAGGAGACGGTATGTTGACCAAAAACAAGACCTTCATAGATTACTGCTTTCTCCATACCATCTTGTCAACGATACCTGTGTAACTCTGTATGAGTTTTACAACCTTAACGGACACGTTTTCGTCTGTATAGTTGGGAACCGGGACACCGAGATCGCCGTTGTCTACCATTGATACGGCAAGATCTACAGCCTGAAGCACCTGCTTGGTAGAAATGCTTCCGAGTACGAAATTGCCCTTGTCAAGCGCTTCCGGTCTCTCGGTCGATGTGCGTACGCAAACAGCCGCAAAAGGCATACCCTTGGCATTAAAGTAACTCGATTCCTCGGGAAGCGTACCCGAATCCGACACAACGCAATAAGC
>CACYCC010000304.1 GCA_902772805.1 uncultured Lachnospiraceae bacterium
GCGCTCATGAAAGCAGCCAAGAAAGGCAAGCAGGTCACGGTACTGGTGGAACTTAAAGCCAGGTTTGATGAGGAAAAAAACATAGGCTGGGCCAGAATGCTTGAAAGAGCCGGCGCACACGTGATCTACGGCATTCCAAAGCTTAAGACACACGCTAAAATTGCGCTCGTTATTCGTAAAGAAGGCCGTGCGCTAAGAAGATATATGCATCTCGGAACCGGCAATTACAATGCGGCGACATCCAAGAGATATACGGATCTTTCTTTGTTTACCTCGGACGATGTCATCGGAAGCGATGCGACCGAATTCTTTAACAAGCTCGGAGGATTTGACAGCGGCAAAGAGATGGAATGCCTTATCGCGGCACCGAACGATCTTAAGAAAAAGCTCATCGAACTTATCGACCGGGAAAAAGAAAACGCACTTTTGGGAAAGCCTGCGTCGATAATTGCCAAGATGAACTCGCTTTGTGATGCCGATGTGATAAAGTCACTTTACGAAGCTTCATGTGCGGGTGTAAAGATAGATCTGATCATCCGCGGGATATGCTGCCTTAAAGTCGGTATACCCGGAGTCAGCGAAAATATAACGGTAAGATCCATAGTGGGAAGATTTTTGGAACACAGCAGATTGATGAGATTTGAAAACGGCGGCGATGAGCTTATGTATCTTTCAAGTGCCGACTGGATGCCCAGAAATCTTGAGCGAAGAGTTGAACTTATGATACCGGTTAAAGATCCGGATGCTCGGGCAAAATTAAATCAGGTTTTAATTAATATGATGCGCGACAATCAAAAAGCGCGTGAACTTTCCAAAGACGGCAGATATTATTATGTACCGGTCACCGGTTCGCCGTACTGTTTTCAGGAAGATTATATTTCAAGGAGTGAGCAATTATGCAGCGACTGATCCTGGCCTCTCAGTCTCCGAGGCGCAAAGACCTTCTTACCAACATGGGATTTGATTTTGATATCGTGGTAAGCGATGTGGAAGAGAAGGTCACAAAGACCGATCCTAACGAGATAGTGGTCGAACTGTCAAAACTCAAAGCTCATGATGTTTACGATAAAGTTAAACCTGCGGACGGGACGCTTATACTGGCAGCCGATACATTGGTGTTTCTTAAAAACGAAAGACTCGGAAAACCCGCGGATGATAAAGATGCTTTCAGGATGTTGAGGGAGCTTTCGGGGCGTGAACATCATGTAATAACGGGCGTTACTCTTATTTATCAGACAAACGGAAAGGCCGAAGAATACAGCTTTTCGGAAGGCACAAGCGTTCTTTTTTCCGAATTATCCGATAAGGAGATACTTGATTATATCGCAACGGGCGAGCCTAAAGACAAGGCCGGATCCTATGCCATTCAGGGGAAGGGTGCCAAGTTTGTAAAAGGCATCAACGGAGATTATTCAAACGTGGTGGGGCTTCCGGTACCAAGACTTTATGAGGAAATGAAGGCGCACGGAATAATATAGAGGTGTCTTAATAAAATCCTAATATGGTTTTGCGATTTCCCTTCTTGCAATATGTTTGGATTGGGGATATAACAGATAAAGATGACTTTTCGGACAAGTGGTCCGATGTGATGATTTTGAAAGCAGTGTGAGATAATGGCGAATACCGATTCCTATAAAAAGAATTATTCCGGATATAATCTCGGCATCAGCATGCTTAAGATGTTAGCGTGTTTTCTTGTTATCGTTTCACATATCTGGGGCGTTAACATTGTATATACGGGTCCGCTCGGCTGGATCTATTTTCTGAGGGAATATGCGGTTCCCGTCTTTATGATACTTGCCTTTTTCTTTTCCCAGAAAATGATCACTTCAAGTGACTGGGATAAGATCTTTAAAAGGATAGTAAAGCTGATCGTTCCCCTGTTTGTATGGGCACTTATCTATTGGATATTCTATAAACTTCTGCAGGAATTCCTTTATCCGGGATACGATCTTAAGGTAAAAGATCTTTTTTGGCAGATGTTTACCGGTAACAGCGTTTATCTTAACGGTACTATGTGGTTCCAGGTTAACCTGATCGTGCTTACGCTTGCCCTTGCGCTTATCGTTTTTGTGGCCAATAAATTCCATAACGAGCTGTTTGCGCTTTGCGCGATCGTATGCATATACCTTCAGTACGCGGGCACGATGCTGTTTATCTATAAATTCAAGGCAGAGATCGCAGGCAGTGTAGGAAGGCTTCATGAGATGATCCCGATGGCAGTCATCGGATATTTCCTGGCCTATTACGGACTTCTTGAGAAGTCGCGCAAGCACTGGATCACCACGATACTCGTTTCGCTCGTCTCACTTTGGACGATAAGATATTTCGGAGTGATCCCGCTTCCGGATGTTCAGACCTTTGATTACGGCGGATTGAGGCATATAGTACTCGGTCTTATCCTGATATTCATGTTCTACGCGCCACCCCTTGAGAAACTTCCGAAATTTGTACATGTCATCGTTGAATGGCTGACAAAATA
>CACYCC010000305.1 GCA_902772805.1 uncultured Lachnospiraceae bacterium
AAATATACCGCCATTCCGATGTTTGTGATCATCATGCTCACGGTATTTTTCTTAACATTCAATGTTATAGGCACATTTTTGCAGGATCTTATCCAGATGGGTATCGATGCACTGGCGTCGCTTACCGCGGATCTTTTTGATAAACTGAACGTAAATATGACCGTCAGGTCACTTGTTTTGGACGGCGTATTTGAAGGTGTCGGAAGCGTTGTAAGTTTTGTGCCGATAATCGTGACACTTTTCTTTTTCCTGTCGATGCTTGAAGACAGCGGCTATATGGCAAGAGTTGCGTTCGTGATGGACAAACTCTTAAGAAAACTCGGCCTTTCCGGCCGCAGTATCGTGCCGATGCTGATAGGATTCGGTTGTACGGTACCGGGCGTTATGGCAAGCCGCACGCTTCCTTCAAACCGCGACCGTAAGATGACGATACTGCTGACTCCTTTCATGAGCTGCTCGGCAAAACTTCCCATCTACGGGTTCTTTACGGCGGTCTTCTTCAAGGAAACTGCGGGACTTGTCATGACGGGACTTTATTTTGTGGGCATTCTGGTGGGCATTTTGGTGGCACTTGTCTTCAAACATACCCTTTTTAAAGGCGAGCCCGTGCCGTTTGTTATGGAACTTCCAAATTACAGAATCCCCGGTCTTAAGAACGTTGTCCACCTCCTGTGGGACAAGGCCAAAGACTTTCTGCAGCGTGCCTTTTCTATCATATTTGTCGCCACGATCGTTGTCTGGGCACTTCAGAGCTTTGATTTCGGATTAAACCTTGTGTCTGATGTTTCAGACAGCATACTGGCATCGGTGGCGGGCCTTATAGCGCCTGTATTTGCACCGATGGGATGCAACGATTTTCGTATTTCGACCGCTCTCATTACGGGCTTTATTGCAAAAGAAAGCGTTGTATCATCCCTTCTCGTTCTGTTTGGCGGAAGAGAAGCGGTGATGGGAGTGCTGACACCGGTTTCCGCCATGGCACTTTTGATCTTCTGCCTGCTTTATACGCCGTGCGTTGCCGCCATTGCTTCGGTAAAACGTGAACTTGGCGTAAAATGGGCACTTTTTATGGCGGGCTTCCAGTGCATTGTCGCATGGATCGCAGCAGTGATCGTTTATCTGGCGGGAACCGCCATCTTTAGGTAAATACAAAATGAATCTTGCAAGTATAATAATTTTGTGTATAGTGTTTTTAGGTGTTGCGGCGGCAGTCGTTTATATGATCGTGCGCGCCGCGAAAGGCAAGAACATCACTTGCAGCGGCAACTGCGCGGGTTGCGCCGTAGGCTGCGCCGGAAAGAAATTTAAAAAATAGAAAGAGGTTGCAGATCATATGATTTCAGAAATAAAAGATCAGCTTGTAAACGGCATTATCCCGTTTTGGAAAAGCTTAAGAGATGATGAGTTCGGCGGATATTACGGATATATGGATTACGAGACTCTTACGGTAGACAAGAAAGCCGTTAAGGGCTGTATCCTTCACTCCAGGATCCTCTGGTTCTTTTCAAATGCATATATGGTCCTTAAAGACAATACCCTGCTTGACGAGGCGCGCCATGCCTATGCTTTTGTAAAAGATCACTGTCTCGATGCCGAAAACGGCGGCATTTACTGGGCTCTTAATTACGACGGTACCGTGTACGACAATCTCAAGCACACCTACAATCAGGCCTTTTGTATTTATGCGCTTTCGTCATATTATGATGCAACGGGCGATCGTGAAGCACTGGAAAAAGCATACGCTCTTTATCATCTTATCGAGAGCAAGTGCAGAGATGCCAACGGTTATCTTGAAGCTTTCACTGTTGACTTTAAGCCCGCAGACAATGACTTTTTATCCGAAAACGGCGTAATGGCGGATCGTACCATGAACACACTCCTTCATGTACTCGAAGCTTACACCGAACTTTATCGTGTGGACGGATCGAGGGATGTTGGTTCATCCCTTCGCGGTATTTTTGACATATTCATCAAACACATCTATAACCCCGAGCGTAAGCGCCAGGAAGTGTTCTTTGACCTGGATTACAATACGCTCATCGACCTTCATTCCTACGGTCACGATATCGAAACTTCATGGCTCATGGACAGGTCTTTGGAAGTACTGAACGATGAATTCTATAAGGTTAAACTTGCACCGGTCACAAAAGCGCTTGCCGAGAATGTATACGATCTTGCATTTGACGGACATTCTCTGTACAACGAATGTGAGAGGGGCGTAAACAATACCCTCCGTGTATGGTGGGTTCAGGCCGAAACGGTAGTGGGATTTGTAAATGCCTATCAAAAGACGGGTGAAGACAAATATCTTGATGCGGCAAAGTCGTGCTGGGAATACATAAGAGATGTCATCATCGACAAGCGTCCCGGAAGCGAATGGTTAAGTGAAGTCAACGACAATGGCGTCTGCATCACCAAGAAGCCTATCGTGGAACCCTGGAAGTGCCCGTATCACAACGGACGTATGTGCCTTGAAATTATAAAAAGAGGCATTGACAGATGAGCGTCATAAGGGACCTCGACCCGCTTTTTCTTTTAACTTATCTATCTTCTTGGTGACCGACCGCTTGTACACGATGATCGTCATAATGATCGCCATCAGAAATGCCATTGACACATCGAATATCGAGTGCTGCTTAAGAAACATCGTGGATAAGATGATCAGCACACATATGATAAAAGAAGGTAT
>CACYCC010000306.1 GCA_902772805.1 uncultured Lachnospiraceae bacterium
ACTCGGTCATGGAAGTGCCGACCAGCATCCCGTCATATTCAAAATGCCTTATTATCCCGTCGTTCTGGCTGCGCTGGTTGTTGAGGGTATAGTAATATTTTCCGGTCTTGGGAGCGTGAAAATGGACAAAAGGATCCACATCGTATACCAGCAGGGATACGACTGCGAATACCGATATAACGATGGCGGCCCAGGCCGCAAGCCATTTTGAGGATTTCATACACTTTCTCCGGGTGTCAGATTTTCATAGCGTCAAATTTCAAAGCATTTTCCGGCTGATCATCATGCTTATCATCTTGTTAAAAACCGTTGTATATAAACACAGATTCTCCGCCCATTAAGAGCACACCGGCCACAAAGGAAAGGGCTGCAAGTATCATAATGGGTACGGTCATTTTCTTTTTACATGCGATGGCATTGTCGGGTACAAAGCAAACGACCGCCGCAAGCACGAGCATCGACATCATGCCAAAGCTTGGAATCCCGGATGTAAATTTACCGATATGCAGTATCTTGGTGCCAAGCGACATCACGGAATTATTAAAGTATCCCAGAAGTTCAGGGTTTACCGATGTCTCACGCATTCTGACGATCTTGGCGCATATCATCTTAAACTGCGAAAGATCGTCCGATCTGAACAGAAGCCACATAAAACTCACTATCACGAATGTAACGAGCCTTCTGAACGGATTTATGACAGTGTTGTCGGAAATCTTAAAAGCCCGTTCGCAAAGCCTTTCGGCGCAGCACATAAGTCCGTATAATACACCCCACAAAATGAACGTATAATTTGCACCGTGCCAGATACCGCTTATCAGAAATACGATCATGGTATTGATAAGTGTCCGGGCAAGGCCTTTACGCGAACCGCCGAGGGGAATATAGATGTAATCCGTGAAAAATCTTGTGAGCGACATATGCCAGCGTTTCCAGAAATCGCGTATTGAAACGGCTTTGTAGGGGGAATTGAAGTTAACGGGCAGGTCTATGTTGAGCATCGTCGATACCCCCGCCGCCATATCACAATACCCGCTAAAATCAAAATAGATCTCAAACGAATAAAATATGACCAGCAGCAGGCACTCAAGTCCGCTTGCGTCATAGATATACGAATCGATCAGGTAATTGGCGCGGTGGAACGTATCCGCTATGAAAAGTTTCTTAAATAAGCCAAAAGAAAACAGTTTGACTCCGATCGCGAAATTGTCGATATTAAACTTTTTGCGGGAATCGTCATTAAACTGTGCTATAAGATCTGCCGGATCGGCAAGCGGTCCCATCAGTATCTTGGGAAAATACAGGATGAAAGCAAGATAATCGATAAGATCGATATCTTTGATCTTTCCGTTTCGTACGCTTGCGATATATGCAATCTGCTGGAAGGTATAAAAAGAAATGCCTAACGGTAACAGGATGTCGGGCACTTCGAACGAAGTCTTAAATATTGAATTGATACTTGTTACGGTAAATCCGAGATATTTAAAGTAGAAAAGAGCCGCTATGTTGACTATACAAGGAATGACAAAGGTCGCCCGGTGCCTATGTATTAAAACCGCGGCGAGATAATTGATGAGCACGCTGACCGTAATATAGATCAGCATGTCTGCTCTCCCATATGCAAAAAAGATGATACTTGCAATTATAAGTATCAGTTTTCCCGCTACCGGCCTTATCTTTGAGGCAATGAAATATGCCGCAACAAAGACCGGTAAAAACAGGAAAACAAACAGGTAACTGTTGAACTGCATTAATATCTCCCGGCGTACGACGACTTATGTGTCATTTATGATAAGCCGTCGCCGCAAGCGGGACTTAAGCATTGAACATAAGCTTTTCGTTGTTGAACGCTCTTGTAACGAGCACTGTCATTATAGCACCAAACAAGAGGGTTGCACAGAATGATGCCAGGAAATTGACAGCGGTAAGTTCGTTGGAGCAGATATCGCTTATGGCAAGTGCATTTCCGTAAACGGGAACCATGTAAAGCGGAGTGGGTGTATCGTTTCCGGTTCTGAACATCGTAGCCATACCCATTAAGATGATCACGATGTAAAGAGGCGATATTACCGAGCTCGCGGTCTTGGTGTTGGTGGAATATACGGCAACAAGTGCGATAACTCCTACATAAAACAGTACAAGTGCGATCATGATGCCCAAAAGTTCAAGAGCCTGTATCGGTGAAATGGAGAGTCCCTTCATTCCTTCGGCCGCACCTGTGACCGCCGACATCTGATTGCCCATGAAGGAAAAAGCAAGTATCATGGCTACCGTTGTAACTATCGCGGAGATTCCCGAAAGTATTGCCATGGAGATCATCTTGCCGATCGCGATCTCACTTCTTTTAACGGGTGAGATAAGCATTGATGAAAGCGTTCCGCGTTCTTTTTCACCGGCTATGGCGTCGACTCCGACACTCATAACGCCCGAGAAAAGAAGCATTACTACCATATAAGGAAGCAGCATTCTGGCAAACATCGTATTGGACTTCTCTTCTTTGCAGATAGACTCCGTATTGATGTCAAAGGCGTTTAAAAGTTCAAGATCGCCGAATCTTTCGGCAAGAAGCTGTGATTTGTAGTTCTGTGACACAACTGTCATAAATACTTCGTAAGCCTGTTGCGAATAGTTTTCCGTGTCGTTGTAGTAAACATCCATGGAAGGCATCGTGGATCCGCCGTTTATATAATCTTCCGCGGTCTTGGCAAAATCGTCGTCAAGCCTGATGCACATATCGACATCACCGTTTTTGATGTTTTCATCGATGTTCGCCTTGTCCGATGAATACTCGGCAGCGTCTATGTAAGTAATGTCCGCATTTGCGGAAAAACCGGTTGAATCAAAAATCTTCTTAAGATCGTCCGATGCGTTTACTACCGTGATAACGGAAGTATGGGATGTGATATCCTTTTCCATCGCACCGATCATCTTGCCCATCAGTCCGTAGATCACAAAGCAGATGACTGCGGGAAGTACATAAAGGCTTATGATAAGCTTTCTGTCACCGAAAACCCTGAAAAGTTCTTTTCTTATGATAAGCATTATCTTGTTCATTATTTTACTTCCTCCCCTTCCGCTACATTCTCGGTATAAAGTTTAAAGAACGCGTCCTCAAGATCGGGAGTTCCCGTTTCCTCAAGTATTTCGGGTATTGTGCCCTCGATGACCTTCTTACCGCCGATTATCATGGCAACTTTATCGCAGAGTTTCTCGGCTTCACTCATGATATGAGTGGATACGATGACGGTCTTGCCGTTTTCGCGAAGTTTTTTAAGATAATCAAGTACCACTCTGGCAGTTACGATATCAAGACCTGATGTCGGCTCATCGAATATTACGACTTCGGGGTCGTTTACAAGGCTTACGGCAATGGAGGCCTTCTGTTTCATACCGGTAGAGAGCTCTTCTATCTTTTTGTCCTTAAAATCGTTGATGCTGAACGCTTCGAACAGCTCTTCCTTGCGGGATGCTATCTGTTCATCGCTTAAGTTCTTTAATTTTCCGAAGAAATTAAAGAGATACTCAACCGAAAAATGTTCGTCCAGTTTGATCTCATTTGTCAAA
>CACYCC010000307.1 GCA_902772805.1 uncultured Lachnospiraceae bacterium
CGTCCTCCGAATTCCCCGTCAAGTGTCCACGGCACCTCGGCATCGCACTCAAATGTCACCTTTGAAGCCTTAAAAGAATAAAGCCCCTTGGCCTTTAAGTCTCTGTTGAACATCGCCGCGATTATGTTATTTATCTCAAGCGGGTTTGCGGGCTTTTCTATAAGCGTCACTTCAAACCTGCCGTCGCTTAGATCGACATTTTTACCTGTAATATTCTTAAATCCTCCTACGGAAGACGAATTTGTGATCATTCCGTAGATGAACTCTTTTTCAAGAACTTTTTCTCCTACCGTAACCTTTATCTTATAACTCTTTACATCCTGAAGTCTCTTAAGGCCTTCAACTATATAAGCAGCGTGCCCCAGCACATTTTTCATATCCTGAGGGGTTTCGTAGGAAACTTCGGTAAAAAGACCGAAAGCCGCAACGTAAACAAAACACCGGTCGTTGAAACGTCCGCTGTCACAATCAAAAAGGTTATTTCCGACCGCTATCGCGGCCGCATCTTTCATCTTTGTGGGAAGTCCTAAAGAAACTGCGAAATCATTTGTGCTGCCTGCGGGCACATATCCGATCGGAAGTTTTTCGCTTCTTAATGCCATACCGGATACCACCTCATCAAGCGTTCCGTCGCCTCCGGCGCATATGATACGGTCATATACACCTTCGGGAAGGGATGCGATCATCTCCCGTGCATCTCCCGCATATCGGGTGGGATGCACGACCACTTCATGACCGTCTGCACAAACAGTCTCGATAATGTCGGGAAGGTTTCTTTTTACAAGACCCTTTCCCGCATGAAGATTGAATACGAAAAATATTTTCATGATCCGCTAAGATAAGTATCGATAGCCTCAAGAGCGCTTTCTTCGTCGGCACCTTCGGCGATGACTGTAAGCTGCTCGCCCTCTGCCATTCCGAGGCTCATCATTCCCATAATGGATTTGGCATTTACGCGCTTGTTCTGAGTTTCGATATAAACGGAACTCTCAAAACGGCTTGCCACCTGTACAAGCATTGCTATCGGGCGTGCATCAAGACCGCCGCGTAACTGTACGGTAATATCTTTTTTACTCATCAAACTGTCTCCTTGTTACGGTATTTCTGCGCATATTCACTGATCTTGCGCAATCTGTGGTTGACACCTGATTTGCCCACGGGCGGATCCAACATCTGTCCAAGCTCCGTGAGTGAACTTTCGGGATTTTCAAGACGCAAGACCGCTATGTCGCGAAGACTTTCCGGCAATGCATCAAGCCCTTCTTTTTCATCGATGAGACGTATGTCATCGATCTGCTTGGAGCCCGCATTTACCGCTCTTGTAATGTTTGAAACATCACAATTGTTGCGACGGTTTAAGTCGTTCCTGACATCCTTCATGATCCGCGCGTTCACAAAAGCCATGAGGGCTTTGTGAGCGTCCAGCACGTTTAAAACATCCTGGATCGTGTCCGCTTCTTTTACATATACCACATAATACCTTCTGCGTAGCGTACTCCTTGCCGTTATATCGAAATCCTCCAAAAGCTCCATCAACATCGAAGCTTCCTCGGCGGTCTGGCAGACGATCTCAAAATGATACGCCTTGCCGGGATCGTTGATGAACCCTGCCGATATAAAGGCCCCCCTTAAGTATGCACGCTTGCAACAGTCATTGGTGAGAAGGTAACCCGGCGTTTCGTGGGCGATGGCGTCAAGCACCTCGTCCATTCCGGGAATATCCCTGCCAAATTCAATGAATGTCTTGTCTTTATCAATATCCTCGCCCAAAACATCAGTATTTATATTAAATGTTTTGTTAAGTAAAGTAAAGCATTTTCTTATGGCCGCTTTTGTTTCGGAAGTCTGATACACAAAGATGGAGTTTTGGTTTCTTTTGCCCGCAAAAGCAAGGATCGCCGTCAGCTCACACAGTCTGCAGTGGCGCTTTTGTGGCATTGCCTTTATCAGTTCTTCCTTGACATCGGTTGAAAATGACATTAACTGTTTCCTCCGGGAACATCCCTGTGAGAAAGTTTTATTCCGAAATCTCCGTGACCTTTCATGCGTTCGTAAAGCTTGGTCGCCAAGGTCACCGATCTGTGCTGGCCGCCCGTACAGCCTATCGCAATGACAAGCTGATATTTTCCTTCCTTGATATAATTGGGGATCAGGAATGTAAGAAGATCCTCGATCTTATCAAGAAACTGCTCGGATTCGGGGAAGCTCATAACATAATCCCTGACTTCCCGGTCAAGTCCGGTAAGAGTCTTTAATTCATCCACATAGAAGGGATTTGGTAAGAACCTTACGTCAAACACAAGGTCCGCATCCAGCGGAATGCCGTTCTTAAAGCCAAAAGAAACTACATTGACCATCAGGCTGTTGAACTTTTTGTCCTCAACAAATATCCTTTCGATCTCGCTCTTTAATTCCGCATTTATAAGGAAAGAAGTATCGATTATGAAGTCTGCGGATTTTTTGAGCCCCTCGAGTATCTTTCTTTCCTTGGTGATACCGTCAAGTACTCTTCCGTCGGGTGCGAGAGGGTGGAGTCGTCTTGATGCCTTGTAGCGCTTAAGCAGCACCTCATCGGTAGTATCAAGAAAAAGAACATTCACGGGATAATCGGCATTTTTGAGCCTCGCTATTGCCTTCATGACTTCCTCGAAGCGCTGATCGGAGCGGATGTCGATACCGAGAGCGACTTTGGAAACTTCGGCATCTCTGCCGTTTATAAGTTCGGCAAACATGTCAAAGAGCTGTATCGGGAGATTATCCACACAATAATATCCCGCATCCTCAAGTATATTAAGCGCGGTACTTTTGCCGCTTCCGCTCATTCCGGTAACAATTACAAGGCGCATGTCTCTCCGTTCCGTGAAGGCTAAGGCCTACACTCAGAAATTACCGACTTTTATGACTTCAGTTTCAAGTTTGACGTTTGAATTGTCGTATACACGTTTTTTAACAAGTTCTATAAGATCGCTTATATCCTTGGCTGTTGCATTGGCATCGTTTACGATAAATCCGCAGTGCTTGGTAGATACGCAGGCTCCTCCGATCCTTTCACCCGAAAGACCGGCCTCGCTTATAAGTTTACCTGCGAAATTACCTTCGGGACGTTTGAAAGTGCTGCCTGCACTCGGGACATCAAGCGGCTGCTTTTCCATTCTTTTTTCCACAAGTTCTTTCATGGTGGTCGCGATCACCGATTTCTCGCCTTTTGAAAGACCGAATGTAACTTTCGTGATGATGAGACCGGCCTTGCGGACTTCACTCTTTCTGTATCCGAATCTTAAGGAATGAGGTGAAATGTAGATCGCTTCGCCTTCACGCGTCACTGCTTCGACACCTGTCACCACCTGGGACATCTCGCCGTCAAAAGCACCCGCGTTCATCACTATGGCACCGCCTACCGTTCCGGGGATGCCGTATGCGAACTCAAGTCCCGATAAAGACTCGTTCATGGCGGCTTTGCAGACGTTTGCAAGCGATGCTCCGGCACCTGCGACAATCTTGTCGCTATCTGTCGATATCTCCTGGAATTCACCGGAAAGCCTGATAACTATCCCTTTGTAGCCTTCATCGGACACCAAAAGATTGCTTCCGTTTCCGATCACCATGTAATTCGCCATACACTTGTTAAGATAGGCTATCAGTCCCGTCAGTTCCGAAACCGTTTCGACCGTCACCATGATATCGGCCGGTCCGCCAACCTTAAATGTGGTGTAATCCTTAAGCTCGACATTTTCGCTGATCCTTTCGGGAGCGACATATCTGCTTAAGTTTTTGATCATCATTTCACTCAA
>CACYCC010000308.1 GCA_902772805.1 uncultured Lachnospiraceae bacterium
AGAAAAAGCATGAAAACATATTTTGATGATGGAACAATAAAGATCCGCAGCATGCTGCCCGAAGATGCAAAAATCTTATATGACACATACCTGTCATACGGCTGGCATCCGCAGCTTGAAATCTACGAAAATTATTATAAAGAGCAGGAAGAAGGCGAAAGACTTGTATTCATCGCCGAATACGAAGGCGCGGTCAAAGGCCAGTGCACGCTTGTCCTTCACCCTTCGGAAGGCCCATGGGGCGGTCAAAACTATCCTGAAATAGTTGATCTGACCGTTTTCTTTGACATTCACGGCAAGGGGATCGGCAATAAGCTGCTTGATGTGGCCGAAGCCGAAGCTTCCAAGATATCCGATATGGTATTCCTGGCTGTCGGCGTTCACTCAGGCTATGGACCCGCACAGCGCATCTATGTCAAACGAGGATACATTCCCGACGGAAGCGGTGTCTGGTATCAAAACAAGGTGCTTGACCAGTACGCACCCTGTGTCAACGACGACGATCTTCTGCTGTTTTTATCAAAAAGTTTAAAGGACCGGGTATAGGCAACTGGGGACAGGAAAGGCGTTCCGGTGACTTTTTTTATCAGTCCTGTCTGAATATCTCGCCTGCAAGATCTTCGTCGTTTGTTTCAAAAGAAAGCGTTCCGTCTTCATTTAAGATCACGAAGGATTCACCGTCGGTAAACAGATACAATCCTCTTCCGTCGTCATAATTGCTCATCGTTCCGCTTCCGGTTCCGCTTTCGGAATGTACGCCGTACTCCATGATCTCGGTATCTATCGTAACGGTGGTACCGCTTTCGCTTACCCATGTACCGTTAAGAAGGCTTGTGTCATATTCGGGAACATCCGTAAGAGGTGACGTTGCAAACACAAACCCGTCCATGCTCTCCTCCGAATCATCTGCCGGGGAGCCGTTCCTGCGCAGTTCAAAACTTCCGTCAAGCTGCATCTCGATATCATAGATAAATCTGTTAAAGTATAAATGACCTTCCGAGGGGGTGTAGCTTCCTCTTCCGATGCGTCCGTTTGCCGTTTTAAGAACATACGCCGATTCACCGGGCAGGAAATGTATCAGGTCTCCCGCATCATCCACCCAGACACCCGCAAGGGCTTTGGACATATCAACATCTGCATTACCTGCCCGGCCACCGCAACCGGCGACAGTCAGTACCGCAAAGGCCACAAGCATCAGTTTGATGATCGTGTTTCTTTTGCCTGCATTGCCAATAATTTTCCTTAACAACTCCATATCCTCCTACTTATCTCCATTCCTTTTACGTTAAAAAATTCCCCGATGTATTATAGCATAAACTTTTCCGTGTTCAACACTTTTGGATCTGCAGCACTGATCAAAGTGCTGTGTACGTTGTCTTTACATAACCTTGGCAAGTGCCCCGACGGTTGCGAGGACGCTACTGACGCACACTATTATCTGAAAAAGAAGGCCCCCGAATTTACCGCAGATGACGGCATCCGAGTTCTTTTTACGCGAATTGTGATAAGCGCAGATTATGCCTATACCCGTCAGCACCTGGATAACGCTTGCGATCCTGGTAAAACCTACAAAGTTTGAAAAGCCGAAAAGTGCTATGGCAAGACACGGAAGTGAGGAAATAAGGTAACTTGTCTTAGTACCCCAGCCGGTCTGCTCGTTTATGATGTCACGAAGGTTAAGGGTATTCGCCCAGAAAGACGTCGAAAGAGCAAGAAGTGAAAAGATAAATCCCACGATACCTACCCATCCGCCGAGTTTCCTGGAAAGATCGACCAGCGCGCCGTCCCCGGTCACCCCTGCTCCGCATGCAAACAGTGTCATGAAGGTGATAAGAAGTATCAGCCCAACATTGATACCCGTTCCGAGTGCGATCGACGATCTTATGCGCTTATGATCTCCTTCGAGTCCCTTTACGACCTGCGGCACGCTCATTACGGCAGAGAGGGAAAAAGCAACCATACTGTAAAGCGCAACTATATTGGAACCCGCCACAAACTTATTGACAAAACCCGTATGCTCGTTGACAAATGTGGCAACCAGCAGGACTGCCATAACGATGACCATTGCAAATACGGAGATCTTTTCGCATATTCCCACGAGTTTCATACCAAATAAGACAACAAGCGCCGTAACGGCATAGTAAATGAGCATCGCCGCCCACGAAGGAAGCCCGAACCATGCGTTTAAGACTGCTCCGCCGCCGGTTATAAAGCCTACGACATTCGAGATGACCGAAAGTCCCAGAAACGCAAAAGCGATCCATGTGACGATCTGCTTGATTTTCCCTTTAAAAAGCTCCGCCTCGATACATTTGATAAACTGTGCGCCGCCGTTATTGTAGGAAAGTTCTGCGATCATGAGATGCATTACGAGATTTATGCAGTAACAAAGCGCGATCACCCATATGATCTCACGCCAGGAATTGCGGCTTGCAAGATAAGGAACAGACAGTATTCCCGCTCCGACACCGTGGCCGACGATAATACTGGTAGCTTCCATAAAGGTGAGTTTTGCTTCTGTTTTGACGTCTTTCATCGTATCCCCTCCGCTTAAAATCCCGTTTTTCTCTTGCTTTATTGTATATCCGCGGCCCAAATAATTCAATCGATGAGTCGTGCAGCCGCATCCAAGAGAAAGCATCATCGTAATTCCCCCGGACTTCGAAACACCATTTATCTTGAATTCTGTGATATACTTGATCATGTAGTGCGGGTAAACACCGTGACCACCGCATATAAGGAGAATTTTCATGAAAAAGAAAATATTATCATCACTTTTAACCATAATGCTCGCAGCCTGCACCGTCGCTGGATGTGCGGGTAGCACATCAAATACAGCCGATCCTGCACCTTCAGTATCGGATGATCCGAGCGAACCCGATCCTTCCGATAAGGATACCGATATTTCGGATTTCGATCCCGACAGGGATTTTACCGCTTCCCTTGTGGCTTTTATGGAAGCGAACGGTTTTAAAGATAAAAACTATCTCATCTCTCCCACGTCCTTCAGAG
>CACYCC010000309.1 GCA_902772805.1 uncultured Lachnospiraceae bacterium
CTGACCCACGTAGCAAGTGAGTACGGGTGAATCTGTACTGGGATCTTTGCACTGTGCGGTATCGGGAGCTGTTCCGACAGTTACCAAAGTGGCATTTGAGTAAGGATAATTACTGCTACTGCTGTAAGTCGGTATTGCGGGAGCCGAAGGCATTAATCCCGGAGGCGGATTGTTTGTGGAATCTGCGGTATATGCGGCATCTGCTGCTCTCCACGCTTCCATTTGAATATGATAATCGGCCATGTCCAGCTTAAACTGCTCGAAAACCGCCATATCGTTCATATAATCCGAATAATTGGTCTTAAAAGCATTGTACTCACTCGGAAAATATTTATTAAGCCAATAATCATCTGTTGTCGCAATAGACTCATTAACCTGAGTAACTTTATCGATCGAATATCTGGTCTTGACATTCTGTGTGGAGCCGTCAAGAAGAGTTACCGTTGTGGTTGCCGCCGAAGCTGTCTGGGCCGTTTTGTGTGCCTGCACGTATGCATCATAATATGCTTTTTCAACCGCACAATAAGAAAGCGGGATTGCAGTCGCTATAGACACCAACCCCGAAGCGTAAGTGTCATTGTATTTGCAGATGATTGCATAGGGTAATTCGTTAACGATCTGCTCATAAATCTTAAACTGCCAGTTATAGTCAAACGAACCATCCGAAAGCTGACGGACCATATAGGTCTTCATGAGTTTGGACTCATTGCCGCCGTATCCGTAGCCTGCATTTTCAGGAAGGGGACTGTTGTATCTGTCAAGAACTATTCCCGACAGACTCGTATCATAAAGAGCCAGATTCGTGGAATCCGTTTCCTCGACACCGTATGTATACGTGGTCGGACCGCCCGCCGCAGCGGTACCCGGCGACACATAAGCCGTTGTGGGCGTTGCGGGAATGGCAGCCACTATGAGTGAACTTACCAGGCAAACGCCTGCAACCGACTTTCTGACGGTTCTCCTCATCTTTCTTGACATTTTAGGTTTTCTTTTGGTATCAGCCATGACATCTCCTTTTGCCTAAGCCTGAAAAAATAATTGTCTGTCAGTTTATCCTTTTTGCAACAACGGCAAATCTTCCGTTTTCTTCCTGATAATCACATGTCGAAAGGGTTATCAATTGATCTCCGTATGTTGCCGTAACGCCTGTATCATAAAGGCTTAACTCAGCCATTGCTTCCATAGCCGAGTTAAATTCAGCCTCCGAATTCGCATCTATGAACTGATAGTACTTAAACGTTATCTCGTCGGTATTGTAGATATGAGTCCTGAAAGCATACATTACTTCATATGTTCCCTTTTCGTAGATCGTATCGAACTGAATGTACTTGTGCTTTTCGTAAAACTCTTTGTTGCCGTATTTGACGAGTGATCCGAACATCTTTCCCGAATTCATGTGATGTCCGTATATGATGTAATTGGTGTTTCCGAGTATCACATCGCAATTGCAATCTAAGAATATACAGCCGTTTGCGTCTTCCTTTTGATCGAAGTTGTGTTTTAAGTAATACTCGTTGTTTACGGTCTGCATGACGGGATAATCGATCTTGGTGTCTTCGATCTTTACCCAGCCTATAAGGCTTTTGTTCTTGTTGTATAAGACCTTGTACTCGTCCAGTATCTCGGGGATCACAACTTCTTCGGAGTATTCTTTTTTAAGTACCGGTTCCACCGAAAGAAACTGCGCCGCAGACGAATCTTTGAGTGACGCCCATTCTTCGGCCGCGCCCTCCGCCTGCTCTGCATCAAGCATATATTTCACAAAATATCCGATGCACCCCAGGGAAATTACAACAAGCAAAATAACCAGAAAAGACCTTTTACGGTTCTGCCGGTTTATCTCATCCTTGATCTCTTGTGTCAGGACAACCTCGTCCTTAGTTTTTTTATCGGCATTTCTTGGTGATTTCTTAACCCCTTTCGACGATTTTACAGATGCTGAATTTGATCTGTTGCGGTCGTATTTTTCGAAAATTTCGTCATCAAACGCACGCCCCAAGTCGGAATAAAAGGTTTTGGTCTGAAGTTCCCTATATATCGCAGTTATCCCGTCGGGCGTCGACATATCAAAATGCGCTTTTATATCATCTATAAGTTTCTTGTCTTTAAGAGCAAGGTTGTACTCTTCTTCGCTTCGAAACTTAATGCCGTCTATTTCAAGCATGTCTACATTACTATCCTATTTTATCATTATCCAACATAAATTTTACTATATATTGAATATTTTGCAAGCGATATTTCTACATATTGTGCCGTCAGCGAACCCCCATTTTTCATATCACAGGCTTCCGGAACAAAAAACGCAACAAAAAGCGGTGGCCACATAAGTGACCACCGCGAAACGAATCACAGTTTGTTTATGATGTTGACCGCTTCTTCGTAGTATTCATCAAGCTTATCTCTGCTTTCTGCGTCTATATCAAGACTTCCCGTACGAAGTATCTCAACCATCGGCCTTATGATATCATACATATTGTCAAGCCCGAGGTTTCCGGTAACACCTTTAAGCGAATGCAAAGCTTCAAATGCGTCCTTAACGTTTCTGTTCGCATAAGCTTCTTTGTATTTGCGATAATTGTCGTCAGCAAGGAACTTTTTAAGGCATCTCAAATACAGATCTTCGTTTTGCATAAAACGTTCCATTGTGACTTCTTTGTCTACACCCAATAAACCCAATATACCAAACTGCTCTTCGTTCATTTTTACCCCCAAGTATACGCAAGATTGCAATTCCGTTGATTTGTGAACTACCAGATCAGGCATCAACGTTGCTCTCTGCAACCTTAGCTGCGCGTTCCTTAACCTGAGCTTCCTGGATCTCCGAAGGAGCCTGCTCGTAACGTTCGAATTCATATTCGAATTCGCCGCGTCCGCCCGTCATGGAACGAAGGTCGGTGCAGTATCCGTGAAGGCTCATCATGGGTACGTTGGCTTCGATTATCTGACGTCCGCCGGGTACGGGATTCATACCGAGCACACGTCCTCTTCTCTTGTTAAGATCGCCCATAACGTCACCGGTGTAACTGTCGGGTACGTTAACCTTTATAAGTGCTATAGGCTCCAAAAGAACAGGGCCGGCTTCCATGAAGCCTTTCTTGAACGCCTGGCTTGCAGCCATCTTGAATGCCATTTCCGAAGAGTCAACGGGATGGTAAGAACCATCGTAAAGAGTTGCCTTAACGCCGACTACGGGATATGCTGCAAGAGGTCCGCGAAGAACGGATTCCTGAAGTCCCTTTTTACTGCGGGGAAGTAGTTCTTGGGAACCGCACCGCCGACAACTTCTTCTTCGAATACATAAGGCGTTGAGATATCGCCGCTGGGTTCGAAACGCATCTTAACGTGACCGTACTGTCCGTGTCCGCCCGACTGCTTTTTGTACTTGTATTCAACGTCGGATTTCTTTTTGATCGTCTCTCTGAATGCGATCTTGGGCTGTTCAAGTTCAACTTCAACCTTATATTCGTTTTTAAGTCTTGAAACCGCGATATCAAGAGCCATATCGCCCATAGCATAAAGGAGCATCTGGCCGTTCTCGGAATCGTTGACGTTAATGAGCGTAAGGTCTTCGTGCATCATCTTCTGAAGAGCCTGTGAAAGCTTATCTACATCACCCTTGTTAACGGGTCTGTATCTCATGTAGGTATAAGGCTTCGAGATCTCAAACATACCGTACTTGATGGTATTGGCCTTGGTGGAAAGCGAGTTTCCGGTACGGGCCGAAGTAAGCTTCGGGATAGCTCCGATATCACCTGCGTGAAGTTCGGATACTTCAACGGGCTTGTTGCCCTGAAGAGTATAAAGCTTGGAAACCTTTTCCTCGATGTCCTTGTCTACGTTGTAAACCATATCATCGGGTTTGAATACGCCCGAGCAAACCTTGATGAGTGAATACTTACCGATGAAAGGATCCACGATGGTCTTGAAGATAAATGCGGATTTAGCCTTGGAGAAGTCATAATCTGCCGCGAATATCTCGTTGTTCTTCATGGAGATACCTGCGATCTTGCAGTTTTCGGGGCTCGGGAAGTATTTAACTATATCATCAAGCAATGTATAGATACCGTAGCAAAGAAGGCTTGAACCCATTGTGATGGGAACTATGCTTGAGTCGATGATGTTGGTACGAAGTGCCGAACGGATCTCTGCATCCGAGAATGTATCTCCGGAGAAGTATCTGTCCATAAACTCTTCGCTCGTCTCGGCAACGGTCTCCATAAGAGTATCTCTGTACTGCTCAAGGTTGGGCTTTGAATAATCGGGAACGGGGATCTCAACCGTTTCCTTGCCCTGCCACTTCTGACCGGTCTCGGAAATAACGTTAACGTAACCGATGAGCTTTTCGTTTTCACGGATAGGAAGATGGAAAGGAGCCATGCGCTTTCCGTACTTCTCTGTCATCGTCTCAACAACGTTCTTGTAAGATGCATTGTCAAGGTCCATATCGGTAACGAATACCATTCTGGGAAGTTTGTGCTTTTCGCAAAGATCCCATGCCTTTTCAGCACCAACTTCAAATCCGGACTTACCGGATACAACGATGATAGCCGCATCGGCTGCCGCAACAGCTTCTTCAACTTCACCTACAAAGTCAAAATAACCGGGAGTATCAAGAAGGTTAACCTTGTGGTTGTCCCATTCAAGAGAAATAAGTGATGTATTTATTGAGAATTTTCTCTTCTGCTCTTCCTTTGAGAAATCGCTGATAGTGTTTCCGTCATCTACCTTCCCCATACGCGACGTAAGTCCCGCAAGATAAGCCATTGCCTCAGCAAGACTTGTCTTTCCGCAGCCGCCGTGACCAAGAAGCACAACATTACGGATTTTGTCTGTTGTGTAAACGTTCATAAATGTAACCCTCCAATATGTATTTAGGTAAAACACCTTATAACATTTTACTAAAAAAGTATTTACAATTCAACATTATTTATGCAATTTCATCACACTTTCAGATCAATAAAAAAGGCACGCCGCAAGGCGTGCCTGATATATATGCGATTTATTTATTGGTCTCGTCTTCGACCGTCTGGTATGTCTCGATACGGGCTGCGTCCATCTCGGGCATTCCGATGAAGATTCCACCGTATGTATAGAGATTTCCGGTCTTTTCGATACGTACGATCTCCACGAATGCATGGAGCACCTCCTTGGTCCAGATCGTAAGATATGATTCGTATACAGCTCCGATCTCAAGTGCCTTGTTTGCGGTAAATCCGACACCGGTCTTGGATACATCGGTAACTTCTATGCCGACTTCTTCAACTCCCGATCCGTCAAGTCTTTTAAGAACAAGTTTTGAAATAAGTTCGGTTCTTTTATTCCTTCTCTTTTCCTGCATCATATTCTCCGTTCCGTATCCTCTATGTACATTATCTGCCCCCGTAACGCACAAAGACGGAATACACAAAATTTATCCGCGATATGCTTTTAACGCATCTGCGGTTCCCCATATATGATAATTTTACAAAAACCACGCTGTAAAGTAAAGCGGATATTTGACCGCTCACCC
>CACYCC010000310.1 GCA_902772805.1 uncultured Lachnospiraceae bacterium
CCTGCGGGAACCATTATCTGATACCCCTTTGAAGACATTATGAGTGCGGGACGGTCCGAATCTTTGCCAAACGATATATATCCCGCATAAGAATCGGCTTTTTGCCATGCCGAATCTTCCAAGCCTCTCACCGAGAGGTTTTCTTTTTTCGTAAAGTCAAAGTACTGCCACCACGTATCTTCGTTTCCGTGAAACTGTCGTGAAACCTCTGCGTTTTCTTTTAACAGCTCTCTTCCCGAACCTGACATAAAGGTCATAAGGCCCGTGCGCTTTTCGATCCTTATCTTTATTTTTTCAAGGATCACTTCTATCGCATCCCTTGAATCAGCCACGCTCCATTTTCCGGGTGAGATATCGCCGATCTCTGCGGGAACGGGGCATGGTCTAACAGAGTCAAGCGACTTTTCAAACAATATCCTTACGGTCTCCGGTCTTATCGGAGTGATCGTAAGCGTACCGTAAGGGCCGGTTACCAGAAGTTCCGTCTTTGACCTGTTGATCCATTTAACGGAGTTATCGATCCTGCCGTGGCCTATGGGTTTAAGGCTTATTCCGTCGGGCATGGAACCGAATTCTCCGTTTCCGGATGCGGTCTTTTCAGGTTTAGGGCCTGCGGGTTTTGAGGCTTTTGAGCCGACCGATGTATCGACGGCTATCGTCTTTACCGAATCCGACTTTCCGAATGAATATTCTTCACCCGTATATGACGAACCCGCCATATGGACCTTTATCCTTCCGTTTGCGCCGGCGGTACTTCTTTTCTTGGCATCTACGGTCTCCGCGGTGATACGTCTCGGTCCGAATTCTTCGCGAAGTTTCATCTCGCGGTCGCCTATTCGCGCCTGCTCGTAGGAAAGTTCCGACTTGGTCTTAAATTCTTCTTCGAAGACATAAGCTTTTTTGTGGAACGTATCCTCGGGAAAAGCATAATTTTGTCTGTCCTCGGGGATCGGATCGCTTATGAGTCCCGTCAGGTCCTTTAAGGCAAATACGGCAAGTTCGTGAAGCGCTCTTGTTGCGGCTACATATAAAAGTTTGGCGTAACCGTCTTCACGGGGATAGTTTTTGCGCGATGCGTCGCTTATTATGACTGCGTCAAATTCAAGACCTTTGGAATACTCTATCGGAATGACGACCGTGGTCTCCAGAAAATCTTCGCCCGCTTTATCAAACATCACTACATCGTGCGTGTCCTTAAGGCCTTCATAGACACGCTTACATTCCGCGGTATCCTTGCATATCACGGCTATCGTCTCATAGTGTCTGTTACTGTATTCATCGAGCTTTTTGCCGATCTCTTTTATGAGTTCGTCTTCCGAATCACAGATCTTACTTTTTACTTCATCGCCGTGCCTTATGATCGGCTCTACCGGGTATATCGGGAAAGTCGCATGCTTTAATATATCCGTTGCGAAATTCGATATCTCCACGGTGTTACGGTAACTCTT
The DNA here is from genome assembly GCA_902772805.1 of uncultured Lachnospiraceae bacterium. Lineage (GTDB taxonomy): Bacteria > Bacillota > Clostridia > Lachnospirales > Lachnospiraceae > UBA1258. The sequence continues at coordinate 1,449 of CACYCC010000310.1, forward strand.
ACGTAAAAGATCGAAACTGTCGTAAGGGTCGGGCAGCATGACTTCCTTTAACTCTTCCCAGTCGCCGAGTCCCGCCGAAAGATTGATGTTCTGGGAAACGTCGCCCATTATCGTAAAGGTACACTTGCTCATACAGTACTTAAGTGACCGATACACCGCCATACCGAAGTCCTGGGCTTCATCGATGACCACATGGCTTGCCTCCTGTATTACTTCGGTCTCCTTGATACGCTTGTAAATATAGGCAAGGGCCGCCAGATCGTAGAGATCGATGGCTTTTTCGTCAAATGAGGCCTGTGGATAGTTTTCTTTTTCCGAAGCGACAAATTCGGAATAGATATCAAATACCGAGCCTTTATAATAAAACTTCTTGAAATACCCTTTAAAACGCTTTATGAGTTTCTTCTGGGTTTCGGAGTTGTAGGAATAATACTTTCCGTAAAGTTCGGTCTCAAGGTTTGACATTAAGATGTCGTTTAGCCTCTCAACCTTGGAAACGATCGCCTTGTCACCGAGGTTTTTAAGGATCCCCTGTATTTCCGAGGTCTTCATGATGATACGGCCGTTTTCCTCGATCTCGACATCATCGGTCGGGATAAGCGTTCTTTCATACCTTCTTAAAAAGTCCCTAAGCCTTGTAAAACGTTCCGATGTACTCTTATATCCTGTACTTTTGTCTTCTTTGTCCCTTAACCTGATCCTGTGCTTTTTGTTGTCAAAGTCTTCGTAAAGAAGGCGTGTGAACAACTCTTCCATCGTCATCTGGCGTATTCCGTAGACATCAAGGTCCGGAAGGACGCCGGTTATGTAGTTAAGCAGTACTTTGTTGCTGCCGACAATATAAAAACCGTCGGGTTTAAACTCGCGCTCATAGTTATAAAGGATATAGGATATCCTGTGCATGGCAACGGTCGTTTTTCCCGAGCCCGCACTACCCTGTACCAGCACGTTGTGGTGAGGATTTTTACGGATTATTTCATTTTGTTCTTCCTGGATTGTAGCGATGATCTCGCTTAAGACGTTTCTTTTGTTCTGTGAAAGATATTTCGTGAGCAGTTCGTCATTGGCGACCACTTCCGAATCGTAAAATTCCTTGAGTGCATCGTTTTCAATGACATATGTACGTTTTCTTGCAAGGTCGACTTCGTATTTACCCTGAAACGGTACGGTGTATCTGCACTTGCCAAGCCCCTGATCGTAATAGACCGATGCTATCGGAGCTCTCCAGTCTATGACTTCGGGCACCGCCGGATCTTCCCATACGGCAGTTTTCCCGATGTAGAGCGATTCCTTTTTGGCATTGTCTTCATCGATGATATCGATCCTGCCGAAATACGGCTTTTTCCTGGCCCGTTCGGCTCGTAACAGATCCTGTCTTACTTCCGAAAACCTTGCGTCTTTGTTAAACCATTGCGCCAGCCCTTCTTTTTCATCGACATCGTAGATGTCTTTTAACTCATGAAGTTCCGCCTGCAAGGTCTGTACCGACTGCCTGGTCTTTAAAACCGTGTCTTCGGCGATCTTTACGATCCGCTTGTATTTGGCATTTTCGGCCTTTTCATCGGTCCCGTAAAAGTTGCCTTTTACGTCATTTCCCATGTTACCTCACCTGCCCCTCTTATAATGTGTTTCCGTAAAATGCGGAAAGTTCACACATCATACCACATCCGCGATCAAAAATAAAGAGCTTTTTATACTTTTTTTCAAACAGTAAAAGCAGGACCTCTCTGTCCTGCTTTTTGATCATTTTCCTCTGTATTTGTTCTTGACTTTCAGGCGGTTGATGGCTCGGGCCATTCTGGCCTGCGCTATGCGGTATTCTTCTATACTCTTTTTGCTTAACAGTTCTTCGGACATGAGTTTTATCTCTTCCTGCATGCGCTTTTCGTCGATATCCTCGGGACGCTCTGCTGCCTCGGCAAGTATCAGAAGCTCATTGTCTTCCATCTTTAAAAATCCGCCCGTGATCGCAGCGTGCACTTCCTCGCCTGTGGGAAGGGTATATTTGATCTCTCCCGGTATGATGGCGGCTATCATGTTTTCGTGATTGGCCTGAATACCGTAGGCGCCTTCCGAGGTCGGAACGATTATCGATATGCAG
>CACYCC010000311.1 GCA_902772805.1 uncultured Lachnospiraceae bacterium
AATAACTTTTTCATAATAATCCTGATGATCTCCTTTTTATTACTTTAATGCGATAGCATATTACCATAATAAAAAGGGCATGACAAGTCTTTTTGTTGTCATGCCCGCCTTTTTAAGCCTTATCAATACGGTATATCTTATATTCGTACAAAAATCTGTAACCCAGACTCTTGGCCAGTTTAAGACTTTTTTCGTGTGCCGCATCCCAGCTTGCAACGAGGCCTCTCTTCATACATTCAAGTATCAGTGCGGATCCCGCCGCTCTTGCAAGTCCCATTTTGCGATGATCTTCGCGTGTGATTATCTCAACTTCGATCCCTCCGGGATATGAACTGTACGAAGAAGCGCCCGATACGGGTTCGCCATCTTTGAGTATCAAGACGCCGAGTCCTGTTTTTTCAAATTCTTCATAAGTATCGTATGAGATCACGAAACTATGCATCCATTCGGTTTTTTTGCATTTTTCAAACAATGCTCTGTCTATTAAGGCAAAAGAAAACTCGCCTCCGACCTTCTCTGTATTGGCTTTTAAAGCTTCCGGATCCATATATTTAAATGTCCGCTCGGTCGCAAAACGACTGTAGGGATGAACCCTCCCCTTAAAAAAGCTCTCTACTGCGCCTTCCGGACTTTTGTCGACGCATCTTATGTTGTAATCATCATCGTGAAGAGTATCCACAAATTCCAGACATTTTAAAATGCTTTCCGCCTCAGGATCACCTGCGATAAATGTATAATCCGATACGTTTATGACAAAAATACGCGGTTCTTTTGCATTATCGATATACATGTCTCCGTTCATGCCGCTTACGGCAGACAGTATGCAGGCGTCTTCGCAATCGGAAAATCTGTTTATATACTTTTTACGTTCGTCAACGATTACCGGTATCATTTTTTTACTTTAACATCTCCCGATATGATTCCTAAGGTGTCAGTGTTTGTTCTTTTTGATAATGTACTTATAGATCGGATTTCCCAGAGCCGAGAATTTTTCTTCATACTCGGTCATTATATTGTCTTTCATAGCTTTATCATCTGCATGAAGATCGTATGATACATATTCGGTTTCCCATCCCGCAGGCGCAAGCTCTTCCATCGCAAAGTCAAAAAGTCCCTTATTATCGGTCTTAAATTCCACGCATCCCTCGGGCTTTAAAACTTTTTCGTAAAGCGATAAGAAATTGCGGGAAGGAAGCCTTCTTTTGGCATGTCTGTCCTTGGGCCAGGGGTCCGAGAAGTTAAGATATATGCCGCTTACTTCGTCTTTTTCAAAAACCTCGGGAAGTTCGGATGCATCCATACAGATCAGTTTAAGATTAGCGGGAATTTCCGCCATTGAAGCGATCTTAAAAGTAGCTTTTAACAAAACGGTTGAATATCTCTCTATCCCTATAAAGTTTCTTTCGGGATATCTGATCGCATTTTCTATTATGAATTTACCCTTTCCCATTCCTATCTCGATAAAAATGGGATTTTCGTTAGAAAATACGCTGTTCCATTTCCCTTTATTTTCTTTATAATCTTTGATAACTATGGGGCACTCGTATATTTTTTCTTCGGACCCCGTGATATGTCTTAAACGCATTTTTATATCTTTCTTTATCTCTGAAAATTTTAACCAATATAACACAAATAAGGGGCGTCTATCAAGACGCCCCTTGGTGAATCGTATTATTAAGCTTCTTCAGCCTGTTGAATTTTAAGTTTTGCTTCCATTTCTTCCTCTATCTCGGGGAAAACGGAAAGCATGGGTTTAACGTCTTTTTTCTTGATATTTCTGTCGACGTAGTTGTTGGTTAGCTTTATTACCAAAGGTGTCAGGGAAAGAACACCGATAAGGTTGGGGATCATCATAAGTCCGTTGAAAGTATCGGAAATATCCCATGCAAGTGAAGAAGTCATGACCGCACCCGATACAATCATAAGTACGAAGATAACTCTGTAAACCTTGGCGCCCTTTACACCGAAAAGATATTCAATCGCTTTGGCTCCGTAATGTGACCATCCCATAACTGTGGTAAATGCAAATAACAGGACCGCTACTGCGATGAACCATTCACCGCCTTTACCGAATACATTACCGAAAGCTTTGGCAACAAGCGTTGCATCGCTAACACCTTCATCCACAACACCTGTCTCAAGATTGATGTATCCCGATGACAATACGACGATGGCAGTCATGGTACATACGATCATTGTATCGGCAAATACTTCAAAGATTCCCCACATACCCTGTTTAACGGGTTCGATAACATTTGAATTGGAGTGAACCATTACCGAAGAACCAAGACCGGCTTCATTGGAGAAGATACCTCTCTTACAGCCGTTCTTGATGGCAAGTTTAAGTGCCGTACCCGCAACACCGCCGGCAAGAGCTTTGGCACCGAATGCGAATTTGAAAATTGCCGCAAACATTGCACCGATCTTGTTGTAATGAACGATCATTACGATAAGCGCGCCGATAACGTAGATTATTGCCATAAAAGGAACGATCCTTTCGGCAAAAGATGCTATCCTCTGAAGTCCGCCGAGGATGATAAATCCGCCGATGACCATGAGCATGAAACCGATCACCCAGTTAACTACAGAAACACCGCCGAGTGTGGGAGCGCTTACATTGCCAAAGAATGCCGATTCGATATTTAAAGTGATCTTGTTGATCTGACCCATATTACCGATACCGAATGAAGCAAGTACCGCAAATATAGCAAAGATCACTGCCAGGATCTTACCGATCTGTTTGCATCCCTTATACGATCCGAGGCCGTCCTTTAAGTAATACATTGCACCGCCGGACCACTCTTCTTCGGAATTTTTGCGTCTGAAATATATTCCGAGTATATTTTCGGAAAAGTTTGTCATCATTCCGAGGAATGCGGCAACCCACATCCATACAACCGCTCCGGGACCGCCGATACATATGGCCGCTGCCACACCTGCGATATTACCGGTACCGATCGTGGCTGCAAGTGCCGTACAAAGAGCCTGGAACTGTGAAACCGCACCTTTGTCCTTATTGTGTCTTGTTCCTTTGTGGAGCATTGAACCGATCGTCTGCTTCCACCAGTGTCCGATATGTGAAACCTGGAAACACTTGGTGATGACAGTCGTGATAAGACCTGTACCCAGCAGCATGATGATAGCAAACCAGCCCCATGCGAAACCGTTGATGACGTCATTGATCTCTGCGATTTTTGATAAGAAGTTCTCCATAAAATAACCTGCTTTCTTTCTCCTGATTTATCTGTTTATCGCTTTAACAGATTAAAGTTACACAGAAAATATACCTATTTTTGCTCTTCATGTCAACGAAAAAATGCGTTATTATTATGATATTGAATAAAGAAAACACCGGATCGTTAAGATCCGATGCTTCTGAATATAAAAACCGGAGATATTTTGAATAATTTTATAAAGCTTAAAAAAGTCCTGTTTTCGGGCTTTTTATCAATAAATTTAATACTGTCTCTTTCGCTTAACGCTTACGCCGATAAATTTACGGATGCCATGGAAGAGCGAAGAAGCTGGCCCGTTAAATCCAACGAGATCGAAAACTGGCCCGAAGGGCCCGCCGTGGGTGCGGCTTCCGCGATATTGCTCGAAGCCGAGACCGGGATCATCCTTTACGAAAAAAACGTGGATGAAAAGATGTTTCCCGCCAGTACCACCAAGCTCATGACATGTATGCTCGCCATGGAAAAAGAAGGTTCGAGCCTTAAGGATATGGTTTCTTTTTCCTATGATGCCGTTCATTCCGTAACTCCCGATGCCTCAAACATGGGTATGGATGCGGGTGAAGCCATGACACTTGAAGACTGTCTTTACGGAATAATGGTATTATCCGCCAACGAAGTCTGTAATGCGGTTGCCGAATATACTTCGGGGAGTGTCGATTCTTTTGTCGATCTTATGAATGAAAGAGCGGAAAGTATCGGCTGCAAAAATACTCATTTTAACAATGCTCACGGTTATACCGATCCCGATCATTATACAAGTGCCTACGATCTTGCGCTTATAGCAAGAGAATTTTTTAAAAACGAATTTCTGGCCAAGGTTTCAAGGACCTGTACTTATCACTGGTATCCCACAGATACCCAGCCCGATGACATATGGCTTTCAAGTAAAAACCAGTTTCTCAACAAGACCTACAGTCTTGAAGGACTGATCGGTTCAAAAACCGGATTTACCGATGAATCCCGTCAGGTACTCGTAACCGGTGCAGAGCGTAACGGTATCACTTTAATATGTGTCGTTATGGAAGAAGAAACACCGTACCAGTATATAGATTCGCTTGCCTTGTTCAATTACGGGTTCAATAACTTCACCCGTATCAAGGTTGCCGACAATGAAACAAAATACGATATGAAGAACGAATCGTTCTTTGTTACGGGATATGATGTTTTCGGTGATTCTTCATCGTTTATATCACTTGATCCCGACTCTGAGATCATATTACCCAAAAACTGCGAGTTTACGGATCTTGACAGTAAACTTATTTATAAGGATGACGATGAATCGGTACTTGCAGATATCGAATATTCTTATAACGGTAAATATCTGGGTAACGCGGGACTGATAGTTGAAAAAGACAATAAGACTTCCTTTATTTTCGGGGATACCAACGAATTTATCGAAGAGACCGAAGATAACGATACGACATTTATATATGTTAACAATATAATCAAGGTCGTTGCGATCATAGTCGGGATATTGTTTGTATATCTGATCATCCGCCGTATCTTCTCGGCATTTCATTTTTCCGGCAGACGCCATTACTACGTAAAGCCGCGCAAGCGTAAAAAACGGAAAAGATTTAATGAGGATGATTAAATATCTATATATAAAAAAGATGTAAAAAGCCTTGCGGCTCTGCCGCAAGGCTTAATTTTTTGGTACTTAGGTTATTCTTCGGTTTCTTCCGAGTCGGAAACTTCGCCTTCATCCGGTTCTTCGCCGGCTTCTTCGCTCAAACCGATCCCGGTTCTTACTTTGGCGATCTTGGCGATCTTGACTTTTTCGTTGTTCTTGTCAAGACCCATCAGTTTAACGCCGGATGTTATACGGCTGTATTCGTTGACTTCCTTCATTCTGATCTGAATGATGATACCCGTAGTGGTGATCATCATGATCTCATGCTCATCGGTTACTGCCTTTACACCCACAAGTTCACCGGTCTCCGGTGTGATCTTATAGCATTTAAGACCTTTTCCGCCTCGATGCTGAAGTCTGAAGTCTTCGATCTTTGTTCTTTTGCCCTTACCGTTTTCACTTACAAAGAGAAGCGAATCTCCCTGGTGGTCAAGCTGCATACCGATGACTTCGTCGCCCTTGTTAAGGTCGATACCTCTGACACCCATCGCGCTTCTGCCAAGAGGTCTTGCCTCTTCTTCGTCGAATTCGATACACATACCTTTTCTGGTAACGATGAATACTTTGTCGTGAGCGGAAGTTGTCTTTACTTCGATAAGACGGTCATCCTCTCTTAAAGCTATGGCGTTGAGGCCGTTTTTGCGGATATTGGCAAATTCTATGATCGGCGTCTTTTTAACGATACCTTTCTTGGTGACCATAAAGATACACTGATCGTTGTCAAAAGAATCTACCGGCAGGATGGCGTTAACTTTTTCTCCCGGATTTAACTGAAGAAGATTTACCATCGCGGTACCGCGTGCGGTCCTGCCTGCTTCGGGGATCTCGTAAACCTTAAGTCTGTATACACGGCCGAAGTTCGTAAAGAACATTACATATCCGTGAGTATTGATCATTAAGAGATCGCGGATAAAGTCCTCATCGATGGGCTTCATACCGGTAATGCCCTTTCCTCCGCGGTTCTGAGCCGAGAAGTTGTCTTCGCTCATACGCTTGATATAGCCAAGGTTCGAGCATGCGATAACGACATTTTCGTTGGGAATGAGATCTTCATCCACAAAATCGTAATCGTCGGGTCCGATGATACTCTTACGGTCGTCGCCGTATTTATCGGCAATGGCGGTGATCTCTGTTTTGATGACTCCGAGTAAAAGCTTTTCGTCTCCGAGTATCGCTCTTAATTCCTCGATGAGTTTTAACAGTTCCAGATGCTCGTTTAAAAGCTTTTCTCTTTCAAGACCTGTCAAAGCTCTCAGTCTCATGTCGACTATCGCCTGAGCCTGAGCGTCGGTAAGTTCAAATCTTGCGATCAGGGATTCCTTGGCTTCCTGAGTGTTGGCGCTTCCCCTGATGATGGTGATGACTTCGTCGATATTGTCGAGTGCGATCAGCAATCCCTGTAAGATATGATCTCTTTCTTCGGCTTTGTTAAGATCGTACTTTGTTCTTCTGGTGATAACTTCTTCCTGATGCTTTATGTAATAATTGAGCATTTCAAGAAGATTGAGTACCTTGGGCTCATTGTTGACAAGTGCAAGCATTATTACACCGAAAGTATCCTGAAGCTGGGTATGCTTAAAGAGCTTGTTTAAAACGACATTTGCGTTGACGTCTTTTCTTAGCTCTATAACTATACGCATTCCTTCACGGCTTGTTTCATCTCTTAGATCCACGATACCGTCGATCTTTTTGTCTTTATGAAGTTCTGCGATCTTTTCAACAAGATTTGATTTGTTGACAAGATAAGGAAGTTCCGTAACTATGATGCGGCTCTTGCCGTTCGGAAGCTCCTCTATATCGGTGATCGCGCGGACTTTGATCTTACCGCGTCCGGTTCTGTAGGCTTCCTCGCTTCCGCGGGTACCCATGATCATGGCACCTGTGGGAAAATCGGGCGCTTTTACTATCTGAAGCACTTCATCAATATCCGTTTCCCTGTCTTCGAGAACGCGGTTATCAATGATCTTTACTACAGCTGCCACTACTTCGCGAAGATTGTGAGGCGGAATATTGGTAGCCATTCCGACTGCGATACCGGTAGTACCGTTTACCAGAAGGTTTGGATAACGCGAAGGAAGAACTGTGGGTTCTTTTTCCGTTTCATCGAAGTTTGGTACAAAATCAACGGTATCCTTGCCAAGATCTGCCAAAAGTTCGGTTGATATCTTGGAAAGACGGGCTTCGGTGTATCGCATTGCTGCGGCTCCGTCGCCGTCGACCGAACCGAAGTTTCCGTGACCGTCAATGAGCGGATATCTCAATGACCAGTCCTGAGCCATATAGACCAATGCTCCGTATATGGAACTGTCGCCGTGAGGGTGATATTTACCCATCGTATCACCGACGATACGTGCACTCTTTCTGTGAGGCTTGTCGGGACCGTTGTTTAACTCGTTCATTGAGTAAAGAACACGTCTCTGAACCGGCTTTAATCCGTCTCTTACATCCGGAAGCGCTCGCGCAGCGATAACGCTCATGGCATAATCGATATACGATGATTCCATCGTATTCTTAAGGTCTACTTCTTTGATCTTGTCAAAAATTTTGTCGTCCATTTTGTTTCCTAACCGTTATTTCTTAAATATCGAGATTCTTAACAAATCTTGCATTTTCTTCGATAAACTCACGTCTCGGCTCAACCTTGTCGCCCATAAGAGTGGTAAATGTAAGATCGAGTTCCGACTGTGCTTCTTCGTCGATGTTTACACGGAGCAGTATTCTGTGTTCGGGATCCATTGTTGTTTCCCAGAGCTGATCCGCATCCATCTCACCAAGACCTTTGTAACGCTGTATCTTGTTGTTCTGGTCTCTTCCGACTTCTTTTAATATCTCGTTTAACTCGTCATCCGAATATGCATACCATACTTTGTTGTTTTTCTTGAGCTGATAAAGCGGAGGCTGAGCAAGATATACATGTCCTTCTTTGATAAGTCCCGGCATAAATCTGTATATAAATGTCAAAAGAAGCGTTGCGATATGAGCACCGTCGACATCGGCATCCGTCATTAAGATGATCTTGTCATATCTTAATTTCTCAATGTCGAAATCATCATGAATACCGGTACCGAAAGCGGTGATCATCGCTTTGATCTCTTTGTTCTCATATACTTTGTCGAGTCTTGCTTTTTCAACGTTAAGGATCTTGCCTCTTAACGGAAGAATGGCCTGAGTTGCCCTGTTTCTGGCAGTCTTGGCACTTCCGCCCGCGGAATCTCCTTCGACTATATAGATCTCACAGTTCTTGGGATCTTTATCCGAACAGTCCGCAAGTTTACCGGGAAGCGATCCGATATCAAGAGCCGTTTTACGTCTTGTAAGGTCTTTAGCCTTTCTGGCTGCTTCTCTTGCACGCTGCGCAAGTATCGATTTATCGCATATGGTCCTGGCAACAGTGGGATTCTGTTCAAGATATATGGTAAGTTTTTCGGTAACAATGCTTTCAACGGCACCTCTTGCCTCACTGTTTCCGAGTTTTTGCTTGGTCTGTCCTTCAAACTGAGGATCTTCGATCTTAACACTTATGATCGCGGTAAGTCCTTCTCTTATATCTTCACCGGTAAGGTTGGGATCGTTGTCTTTTAATATCTTGTTGGCTCTTCCGTAATCATTGAATGTTTTGGTAATGGCGTTTTTAAAGCCCTGAAGATGAGTACCTCCTTCAGGTGTGTTTATGTTGTTTACGAAACTGAACACGCTCTCATTGTAAGAATCGTTGTGCTGGAGAGCTACTTCCACGTAAACACCGTTCTTTTCGCCTTCGAAATACAAAACATCTTTATACAGAGCTTCTTTGCTGTGATTTAAGTGGGTAACATATTCCTTGATACCGCCGTCATAGCAAAAAGAAACTTCTTTGACTTTTTTGTTTTCTTTCTTTTCTTCTTTATCTTCTTCTTTTGCTTCTTCGCTGTCTTCTTCGGCGCGCTTTAACAGTTCTTTGATCTGATCGTCGCCTTCGTCCTTGCCTTCCATTGCCTCCTTGGCTTCCTCGATCATACTGTCGGTAACCACGGATTTGGCATGTTCGTCAGATCTGTCATCCCTTAAAGTGATCTTAAGACCTTTGGTAAGGAATGCCATTTCTCTTAAACGAAGCTTTATGGTATCAAAATCAAAGACCGTTGTTTCGGTAAATATGAGCTTATCGGGTAAAAATGTTACTTTTGTACCGCTTTCGTCTTCACCGCATGTGCCTATCTCTTTGAGAGAATAAACCGCTTTTCCTCTTTCGTAGCGCTGCTTGTATACTTTTCCGCCCTGTCTTATCTCAACTTCAAGCCATTCGGAAAGTGCATTTACAACCGAAGCACCTACACCGTGAAGACCGCCGGAAACCTTGTATCCCCCGCCGCCGAATTTACCGCCTGCATGAAGAATCGTAAATACTACTTCTACAGCAGGTATTCCGGCTTTATGGTTGATACCTACGGGTATTCCTCGTCCGTTATCTTTGACTGTAACCGAATTATCATCATTTATGATCACATTGATCTCGCTGCAGTATCCGGCAAGTGCTTCATCAACGGAATTGTCCACTATTTCGTATACAAGATGATGAAGTCCGCGGCTGGCGGTAGTACCGATATACATACCCGGTCTTTTACGTACCGCTTCAAGGCCCTCCAAGATCTGTATCTGATCCGCACCGTATTCCGTTGTTACTTCTTTCTTTCCCATAATTCCTCCGGGTTTATTCTTCTATAGTTCCGTTTACAACATTTATTACTTTGTCGATCCTGAAATTGTTATCAACAAAATCATCAAGTCCCGTACATGTAATGATGGTCTGTATATTTCCTATGCTTGAAAGAAGATAATTCTGTCTTTTACTGTCAAGTTCCGACAAAACATCATCAAGCAGTAAAACGGGTACATGTCCGGTTATCTTTTTGACTATCTCTATTTCTGCGAGTTTAAGTGATAAAGCCGCAGTTCTTTGCTGTCCCTGAGATCCGAATTTCCTGATATCTATACCGTTTACGATAAAAGAAAAATCATCTCTGTGAGGACCTACGCTTGTAGACTTTAACTTAATGTCTTTTTCTCTGTTATTTATGAGTTCTTTTTCAAAATCGTTTCTTTCTACATTGGGCTCATAATGAATCTCAAGCTGTTCCTTACCGTTTGTAAGTTTTGAATGAATATCTCCTATGATCCCGTTTAACTCATCTATAAAAACATCTCTTTTATCTATGATCTGGCAGCCGTACGAAACAAGCTGCGAATCCCATATATTAAGGGTTTCCAGCAGATCGTTATTGTAAAAAGAATCTTTTATCAGCTTATTTCTCTGTTCGACTATCTTGTTATATTTTGAAAGATTATAAAGATAGATACTGTCCAGCTGACATAATTCCGTATCGGTAAAACGTCTTCTCTCGGAAGGACCGTCTTTTATGATGCTTAAGTCTTCGGGTGAAAAAAGAACAACATTAAGGATACCCAGAAGTTCGGTGGCCTTTTTTATCTTACTGCCGTTAAGAGCCACTATTTTAGCTTTGTCACTTCTTAACTGGATATCTATCTTTATTTCATCGCCTTCTTTGTCCAGATAAAGAGTAATATGAGCTTCATCTTCACCAAATCCTATTATCTCTTTATCCTTGGAACCTTTATGGGATTTTGTGGTGGCACACATAAAAATCGCTTCAAGCACATTGGTTTTTCCCTGTGCATTGTCGCCAAAAAGAATGTTGGTACCCTTATCGAAAAAAACGGTAGAATTTTTATAATTTCTGTATCCCGTAAGCTGGATGGATTTAATGAACATTATTCACCACATTTGTTACTTTTCTATCTTTATTTCCTGCCCATGAAAAGAAACTATATCGTTTTCATACAGTTTTCTTCCACGTCTTAGATCAGGCTCTCCGTTTACCAGTACATTTCCGGACTGGATCTCTATCTTGGCTTCAACACCGTCTTCAACAAATCCGGCAGCTTTTAAAGCCTGTCCGAGCTTGATATATTCTTCTCTTAATTTAATGATTTCCATTTTTAAGTCCTTAATGACCTTTTATTTTATAAAATTAACCGGCAGGATAAGATATACATAATTATCCTCTTCATCCCTTATGATACAGGGATTCTTGGGACTCATCATATAAAGATCTATTGTTTCTTCATCAATGACTTTTAAAGTATCTATCAGGAACTGAGGATTGAAAGCTATATCAATATCTTTTCCGGTCTTATTTACATTAAGATCTTCATTCATCTCACCGAACATGGTCTTCATGTAGAAATTAATGTTATTGTCTCTTACTTCAAAGATGATAGGTTTCTTTTCACCCTCTCTTAACATGATCGTACTTCTGTCTATACAGTTGAAAATGTCTTTTTTGTTGACTTCTATCTTTGTTTCGTAGTCTTTTGTGAGCATTTTTTCATAATCGAAATATGTTCCCTCAACTACTCTGGAAACAATGATGGTATCATCTATTTCAAAAAGAACATGACTCTTTTCAAAGTAGATAACAACTTCTTTTTCAGTATCTGTTGATAAGATTCTTTCTATCTCGTTTAATGTTTTTCCCGGAATGATAGCTTTGGTATCGGGATAAGTGTTTTTAAGAAGAACTTTTCTGTAAGCGATCCTGTGTCCGTCAAGAGCAACAAATTCGATCTTATCTCCCGAAATGTTAACAAGTTCGGAATTCATTATCTGATTTGATGCATTTTCTCCTACACAGAAGATAGTCTGTCTTATAAGTTCTTTTAATGAAAAATTGCTGATATAAATACCGTTTGTCTTTTCAATCTTGGGAAGAGCGGTAAATTCTTCACCGTTTTTACCGGTACAGTTAGTTTTTGCCTTATCGCAGGTGATCCTTACGGAAAGATTTGAATCTGTTTCGATAAGAATATTACTGTCGGGAAGTTTTCTTACGGCATCAGATAAGAATTTTGCATCAAGAGCTATGATACCTTCTTCTATTATCTTTCCTTCAACCTTTGTCTCTATTCCAAATTCGGTATCATTGGCTGTTAAAGTAATAACACCGTCTTTAGCTTTAATAAGTATGCACTGAAGTATTGAAAGAGATGTTTTTGAAGGAACTGCCTTTGAAACAATTGAAACTTTGTTAAGAAGACTGTTTTTTGCACATTCGATTTTCATAAGAAATTCCTTTCGCCTTAAAAATATAAATGATAAATAATATAATCTTATTATTAATAAAGGATGTTGAAATGTTTAAAATATCGTTTTATGCGATAAATTAAAGGTTTTTCGATTCTGATAAGTATGTTTAAAATTAAAAAAACAAAGATGAAAAGTTATTATTTATCAACATCAAAAAATGTCTTAAAAAATTTAATATATAAGTATCAACATCAATAAAGCGTCAATTCACATCCTGTGTTGATGATTAAGGGGATATTTTTTTCCTGATTATATCTATTTTGGCTGCCAGATCAGGATTCTTTTTAATATCTTCGGTAATCTTTGTATAACCGTGCATTACGGTTGTATGATCTCTGTTTCCTACAAAAGAACCTATTTCATTGAGTGAAATATCGGTCATTTCCCTGCAAAGATACATTGCTATCTGTCTGGGAAGAGCTATTTCGGCATTTCGTTTTTTGGAAATGATGTCTTCGACTTTAATACCGAAATGTTCGGAAACAACATTTATTATATAAGAAGGAGTTATTTCTCTGGGTTTATCCGGATAAATAACATCTCTTAAAGCTTCTTCGGCAGACTGAAGTGTCAGTTCTACATTATTTAACTTTGCAAAAGCAAGTATCTTGTTAAGAGCTCCTTCAAGTTCTCTTATATTTGATTTAATGTTGGTAGCTATATATTCTATTATTTTGATGTCTATATCTCTGTCGCAGTTTTCGACATTCTTCATAAGGATAGCCATTCTTGTTTCATAATCCGGAGGCTGGATATCCGTACAAAGACCCCATTCAAATCTCGATCTGAATCTTTCATCGAGAGTTTCCATCTTTTTGGGAGGTTTATCCGATGAAATAACGATCTGTTTACCCGAAGAATGTAAGGCGTTGAAAGTATGGAAAAATTCTTCCTGGGTAGATTCTTTTCCTATAATGAACTGAACGTCATCGACCATCAAAACATCGACAGTTCTGTATTTTTCTCTGAGTTTTGTAATATCGGAAGCATTACCGCTTCTGATGGATTCTATAACTTCGTTGGTAAACTGTTCACTTGTAACATATAAGACTTTTAAATTGGGATTCTGTTCCAATATAAAATGACCTATTGCATGCATAAGATGGGTTTTACCAAGACCGGGTCCGCCATAGATAAATAAAGGATTATATGCGGTTCCGGGAGATTCGGCCACTGCAAGAGAAGCCGAATGAGCCATTTTATTGTTACTTCCGACTACAAATGTATTGAATTTATATTTGGGATTTAAATTTGCAGTCTCATAATTTAAATTGTAGACATTATTATTAATATATGAAGTCTTTGATGAATCGGAATCAACATCCTTTTCAAGCTTAAAGATGACATCATATTTTTTATCCATTATTTCAGAAATTGTAACCTGGAAAAAAGATTTATATCTGGAATTGATATAATTAAGAGCATGTCCGGTTTCCGAAGGAATGGTTATGATAACGGTATCATTTTCCGTTTTGTAATATTTTAAAGGTTTGATCCAGGTATCAAAAGAAATGTCCGTCAGATCGTATTCTTCACGGACAGTATTTTTGATAAGTTCCCACTTTTCTCCTATATCGGACATAAATAACTCACTTTCAGGATATATTGGTGCCTTTTTGGGCACAAAAATCTTCTAATCTATATTACTCTAATTGAGTAAAAAATTCAAATTTTTTTATGCTCCGAAATACCTTTTAAATTGCCTATTTATCCACTCTTTTTTGCACTTTTTTCATTATTTTGGTTGAAAACTATAATAATAATGAAGATTAAGATTTTTTTATATATGGGATGACTTATCAACATCTTGTGGATAAGTTAAGGTATGATCTGTTTTTTATATTCATTTATGTAATATAAATGTGGATAATGGTTAAAATGTTAATGACCTCATTTTTCTTTAAAAACAGGCATTCTTTTAAATTTATTATTTTTATTGTTATACTTATCCACAAGTTATTCACTTTTTGTGGATAATATTATGTAAATAACAGTTATCCACAAAATATTTTTTTATAATATTTTTTTCAACACTTTTCTTGACTATTACTGACTTATTTCATATAATCGTGTTGCTGTTTTCCTAAATTATAGAAAATTAGTTTCCTTTTATATAAAGGTATTTTATATAAAGGTATTCAGTAAGGAGGTGTTTAACTATGAAAATGACATTTCAGCCCAAGAAAAGATCACACTCTAAAGTACACGGATTCAGAGCTAGAATGAGTACTCCGGGCGGACGTAAAGTTTTGGCAGCAAGAAGAGCCAAAGGCAGAAAGCAGTTAACAGTTTAGGCCGCATTTATGTGGCCTTTTTTCTTAAAAAGAAATTATGGTATTTACTGACAGTTTAAAGAGTAACCAAAACTTTTTAAAAGTTTATAAGAACGGCAGATCTTATGCCAACAGGCTTTTGGTAATGTATATCATGGAAAACGGCAAAGACATTAACAGGCTTGGTATCACTGTCAGCAAAAAAGTAGGTAACAGTGTCGTAAGACACAGAGTTACACGGTTGATAAAAGAAAGTTATCGATTACATGAAGCTGTATTTAATAGTGGTTTAGATATCGTGATCGTCGCAAGGAATACCGCAAAAGATGCAGGATACAAAGAGATCGAAAGTGCGGTTTTACACTTGGGAAAGCTTCAGAACATTATTTTGAAAACATGAAACGGGTATTGATCTTTTTAATAAAATTATATCAAAAGTATTTATCTCCATTAAAAACCACAAAATGTCCTTATATACCCACCTGTTCGCAGTACGGACTCGAAGCTATCGAGAAGTACGGTGCCATAAAAGGTGGTTTTCTTGCCATGTGGAGAATCTTAAGATGTAATCCATTTTCAAAGGGCGGATACGATCCGGTTCCCTGATCATTATCTGATCGATACACAATATCCCATAAGGAGTAAAAATTGAATTATATCATCTTAAATCCGGACACCGGGAAAATTCTCGGACCGATCGCAAAATACATTTTGGGTCCTATCCTGAATGCTATTTATTCGTTTCTGGATATGATAAAGATCCCGAATGTAGGTCTTGCGATCATCTTATTTACGATAGTTATCTATCTTTTAATGCTTCCTCTTACGATCAAGCAGCAGAAGTTCTCTAAGCTTCAGGCTAAAATGAGCCCCGAACTTCAGGCAATTCAGAAAAAGTACAAGGACAAAAAGGATCAGGAATCCCAGATGGCCATGAATCAGGAAACGCAGGCGGTTTATGCCAAATACGGCGTATCTCCGACAGGTTCCTGTCTTCAGTTACTCATTCAGATGCCCATTCTTTTTGCATTGTACAGGGTTATTTATAAAATTCCCGCATATGTTCCGAAGGTTAAAGCGGTTTTCGGCAGCGTTGTTGACGGACTTTATGAGAATACCGATAAAGCTTCAACCCTTCTCCAGTCATTTTCCGGAGCAGCCATGTACAAAAAAGAATTTACGGATCCTTCTTTTTTACAGGGTAATACGGAATATATCAAAAATACGTTTATCGATGTTCTTAACAGAGCATCAACGGCTGAATGGAATTCACTTTATGCGGCGGATAATTTCCCCAATCTTTCGCAGACAGTAACCAACACGATGGCGCAGTTAAGTAAGATCAACAACTTCTTAGGACTTAACATCGGCGATTCACCCAGTTTTACGGTTAAGAATGCTTTTGCAAATCATCAGTATTTTCTGGTATTTCTGGCAATACTGATTCCCGTTCTTTCAGCGGTTACACAGTGGATAAACGTTAAACTGACTCCTCAATCATCCAAAAATTCAAGTACGGGTAATGAACAGGCGGATCAGATGGCAAATTCCATGAAGGCAATGAATACTTTTATGCCTATCATGTCTGCTGTTTTTTGTTTCACTCTTCCCGCAGGTATGGGTATTTACTGGATAGCCGGTTCGGTTGTAAGAAGTATCCAGCAGGTAGCCATCAACAAATACATCGATAAGATGGATATTGATGAAGAGATAAAGAAAAATGTTGAAAAGCGTGAAGCTAAGCTCAAAAAGGCCGGTATCGATCCCAATTCCATAAGTGCGAACGCAAACCGTTCCACAAAAGCAATGGAAAGACTTGAGCAGTTAAGGGCTGAAAGTTCCGCATCGGCTTCATCCGATAAGCCGAAGGGATCTATAGCTTCAAAGGCTAATCTTGTAAAAGAATACAACGAAAAAAATAACAGTAATTAGGGAGAATATGACAATGTCGGATTATTTAGAATTCAGTGCCAAAACAGTTGATGATGCCATTACCGAAGCCTGCAAGTCTTTATCTGTTACAAGCGACAGACTTGATTATGAAGTAGTAGATGAAGGATCAAACGGATTTTTGGGATTACATGCCAAAAATGCCGTTATCAAGGCTAAAGTTAAAGATTCGGTTCAGGACAGAGTTTCAACTTTTCTTTATGATGTGTTACACGCAATGAATCTTGAAGCAAATGTGATCGTAAAATACGATGAAGATGCCAAAGAGATGGATATCGAGATCACCGGTGACGATATGGGTGTTCTGATCGGAAAAAGAGGACAGACTCTCGATTCTTTACAGTATCTTGCTTCACTTGTCTGCAATAAAGGAACCGAGGAATACATTCGCGTTAAGGTAGATACCGAGAATTATCGCGAAAGAAGAAAAGATACTCTTGAAAATCTTGCCAAGAACATGGCTTTCAAAGTTAAAAGAACTAAGAGATCGGTTTCTTTGGAGCCCATGAATCCTTACGAAAGAAGAGTTATTCATTCAGCTCTTCAGGATGACAAGTATGTTACCACCCACAGTGAGGGTGAAGAACCGTACAGACACGTTGTTGTTACATTAAAAAAGTAAGCGATGAGGTGTCTTAGGGAACAGGAAATCTCTAAGACACCTTTTTTATCCTATGAAAAGTGATACTATAGCCGCTATCGCAACCGCTTTATCCGATTCGGGAATATCGATCGTAAGGGTAAGCGGAGAAGATGCGATCAAAAAGATAAATGATATCTTTGTAAATAAAAAGGGCGAACATATCTTAGACAGTGTCAGATCTCATACCATTCATTACGGATTTATAGTTTCAAACGGTGAGACCGTTGATGAAGTAATGGTATCGGTAATGAAAGCTCCCAATTCGTTTACACGTGAAGACGTCGTGGAAATCAATTGCCATGGCGGTGTTTTTGTGTCAAAAGCAGTTTTAAGTACTGTACTTAGTACCGGGATCAGACTTGCCGAACCCGGAGAATTTACAAAAAGGGCTTTTTTGAACGGCCGTATCGATCTTTCAAAGGCCGAAGCGGTAATGGATCTGATTTCTGCGGAAAGTAAAGCAGGTCTTACCAATTCATTAAGACATTTAAACGGTGATCTTTATAACAAGATCGTTGATCTCAGAAAAGCGGTTCTTTATGAGATAGCTTTTATCGAGTCAGCGCTTGACGATCCGGAACATATATCGCTTGAAGGGTATCCCGAAAAGCTTAAAAGCAAGGTTGAAGATATCAAAAAAGAAACCGATGCGCTTAAGGATACTTTTGATCGCGGAAAGATCATTAAAGAAGGGATCAAAACCGTGATCTTAGGAAAGCCCAATGTCGGCAAATCTTCACTTTTAAATATTTTAACGGGTTATGACCGTGCGATCGTAACCGATGTTGCCGGTACCACAAGAGATACCATCGAAGAAAGAGTGTCTTTAGGAGATGTGTTCTTGAATCTTACCGATACCGCCGGAATACGTGAAAGTTCCGATATAGTCGAAAATATCGGAGTGTCCAGGGCTTTAAAATACGCGGATGAAGCCGATCTTATTCTTTTTATCGTAGATTCTTCGGATGAGGCGGATGAGGAAGATTTAAAGATCTATAAGCATATCGAAGATAAAAAGAAAATAGTATTATTAAATAAGACAGACCTCTCAACTTCCGAGGAAAGAGACAGGATCCGTGGTATGTTTTCGGGAAATGACGATATCATCGAGATCTCCTGTACCGACAGAACCGGATTTGATGAATTAAAAGATAAGATCAATAACGACTTTTTGAGCGGAAGATTAAGATCCGACAATGAACTAGTTATCACAAATTTAAGGCAGGCCGAAAAGCTTTCGGAAGCATCGGAATCGTTAAAACACGTTTTGGATGCCATTTCTGATGGAATGCCCGAAGATTTTTATTCGATAGATCTTATGAATGCATATGCCGCGTACGGAAATATCATCGGTGAAGAGATCGATGACGATCTTGCCAACGAGATATTCAGCAAATTCTGTATGGGTAAGTAGGATTATAAAATGACCGATATCAGCAGAAACGAATGGAAAGAAAAAGTTGATATTTGTGTGATCGGAGCCGGTCATGCCGGCTGCGAAGCAGCTTTATGTTCGGCAAGACTCGGATTTGAGACCGTGATCTTTACCGTCAGCATCGACAGTATTGCCATGATGCCCTGTAATCCCAACATCGGAGGTACTTCGAAGGGACATCTTGTCAGAGAACTTGATGCACTTGGCGGTGAAATGGGCAAAAACATCGATAAGACTTTTATCCAGTCCAAGATGTTAAATGTATCGAAAGGCCCTGCCGTACATTCACTGCGAGCTCAGGCCGACAAGTCCGAATATACAAGGTCTATGCGGAGAGTTTTAGAAAATCAGGAACACCTCACGATCAAGCAGGCAGAGATCGTTAAATTATTAACAGATGGTGAGGGATCATCCAAAAAGGTTACGGGAGTGGTCACAAACACAGGAACCACGTATATGTGCGATGCGGTCATTTTGTGTACCGGCACATATTTAAAGGCAAGATGTCTGTGCGGTGAATCCATTACTTATACGGGACCTTCCGGACTTCAGGCCGCCAATTCACTCTCGGCTTCTTTGATCGAAAACGGTATCGCCCTAAGAAGGTTTAAAACCGGAACTCCTGCCAGAATGGATAAAAGAAGCATCGATTTTTCAAAGATGGAGGAGCAGTTCGGTGACGAAAGGGTAGTTCCGTTTTCTTTTTCAACGGATCCCGAATCGGTGCAAAAAGAACAGGTTTCCTGCTATCTTACATATACCAACGAAGAAACACACAAGATAATAAGGGCCAATCTTGACAGATCGCCTATTTATGCGGGTGTTATCGAAGGAACGGGTCCTAGATACTGCCCTTCCATTGAAGACAAAGTCGTTAAATTTGCCGATAAGGAAAGGCATCAGGTATTTATCGAGCCGGAAGGACTTTATACAAACGAGATGTATGTCGGAGGCATGAGTTCCTCGCTTCCCGAAGACGTTCAGCTTAAGATGTACAGAACGGTTCCGGGACTTGAAAACTGCAGGATCGTCAGAAATGCCTATGCGATAGAATATGACTGTCTTGAGCCGAATCAGCTTCTTTTGTCATTGGAAACTAAGAATATAAGCGGACTTTTCTGTGCCGGACAGTTTAACGGATCTTCAGGTTACGAAGAAGCGGCAGCGCAGGGTCTGATGGCAGGTATCAATGCATCCAGAAAGTTAAAAGGTCTTGAACCCGTGATCCTTGACAGATCCGAAGCTTATATCGGAGTTCTGATCGACGATCTTGTTACAAAAGAAAACAATGAGCCCTACAGAATGATGACTTCAAGGGCTGAATATCGTTTGCTGTTAAGACAGGATAACGCGGATTTAAGATTAAGAAAGATCGGTCACGAAGTCGGACTTGTAAGTGATGAAGATTATGAAAAGACCGTTATCAAGAAACGTCTTATAGAAGAAGAGATCGCAAGACTTAAAGGTGTGATAGTCGGAGCCAATAAAAGAGTCTGTGATTTTCTTGAAGAAAACGGATCGTCGCCTCTTCATACGGGAACATCCCTGGCGGAACTTTTGTGCAGACCCGAACTTTCCTACGATCTTTTGGCGTTTCTCGATCCCGAAAGACCAAAGCTACCCTATGACGTGGTAGAACAGGTTGTTACCGAGATCAAATATGAAGGTTATATTTTAAGACAGCGTCAGCTTGTCGAAAAGTTTAAAAAAGTAGAAAAGCGCCGTATTCCCGAAGACATAGATTATGATGACATACTAAGTCTCAGGATAGAGGCAAGGCAGAAACTTAAAAAGTTCCGTCCCGAAAATGTGGGACAGGCATCCAGGATTTCCGGAGTAACCCCCGCGGATATTTCAGTTTTGTTGATATATCTTAGCAAAGAAAGCAAAAATGAGACCTGACATTTCTTTTCTTAAAGATAATTTTACGGCGAACGGGATAACGATCGACGATGAGGGTATTGATAAGTTTGTCGATTATTATAAGATGCTGGTTAAATACAATGAGCATATAAATCTTACCGCAATCACCGAATGGCAGGATGTGGTGATCAAGCATTTTGTCGACAGTCTGGGACTTGTGCATGTTTTTAAAGGGTTTACGGATATGCGGGATGATCTGGGCGGTAAGGCTCTTGCTGATGTCGGGACCGGAGCGGGATTTCCGGGAATTCCCTTAAAGATCGCGGTACCCGGGATAAAACTTACGCTTATCGATTCTCTTAAAAAACGGATCGATTTTCTGGAAGCGGTGGTAAGAGAACTTGATCTTAAAGATGTTACGTGCATACACGGAAGAGTCGAGGATCTTGCTCATGACGATGCTTACAGAGAACAGTTTGATGTCGTAACTTCGAGAGCGGTCGCTTCTTTTAACGTTTTGTGCGAGTACTGCATACCTTTCGTGAGAA
>CACYCC010000312.1 GCA_902772805.1 uncultured Lachnospiraceae bacterium
AAAAAGCTGATGCGTACCGGAAACGGCAAATGTAATTTTTCCAATGAGCAGCTTGACTTAAGGCGTTATTTATCCGAAGATCCGTGTTTCATTAAGGACCGGATACTTGATTACACCAACAAGGACCTTTTGTTTTTCTTTACTCAGATCGGAATACTTGCCAAGTCCAAAAACGGATATCTCTACCCTTATTCCGAACAGGCCTTAACCGTTGCCAATGCGTTTTTAAGCGAAGCCCGGTCACTATATATCGATATAAAGACCGATTCTTTTGTAAACATGATCGCATATGAAGACGGCCGCTTTTTGATATCCGTCGAAGGGGAAAAAGAACGGTTTTCTTTTGACCGTATTATAGTTTCGACCGGTTCCAAAGCAGGACTTATAAAGTCCGAAAAAGAAAACGGGATCAAGATGCTTGAAAGTCTGGGACTTTCGTTTACGGATGTTTATCCCGGTCTTACAAGGCTTAAACTTAAGGGATATGACTTTTCCGCCATTAAGGGTGTCAGATGTGAAGCTACCGCTTCCCTTAAGGTAAACGGCGAATCTTTAATGACCGAGATCGGAGAAGTTCTTTTTTATGAAGAAGGAATTTCGGGTATATGTATATTTAACTTAAGCAGTCTGTGTACGCCTTATCTTAAAAACGGCGATGACGTTAAAGTATGCCTTGATCTTGTAAGCGATATCGATGAAGAGGGACTGCTTGAATTTATAAAAACTTCTTCGCTGTTAAATGCCGAAAAGCCCGTAGGCGAAGTGTTGAGCGGTCTTATAAACGATAGGCTCTCTAAGTTTTTAATGAATATTGTCGGAATCGATCCCGATGAGGAAACCGGTAAGACCGATTTTGATAAGATAACGGAATTTGCAAAACTTCTTAAAAACCTTGAATTTAAGGTTACGGATGTTGACGGATTTGAAAATTCACAGGTTATGGCAGGAGGCCTTAAGACCTCGGAATTAAAAGATAACTTTGAAAGCAAAAAGATCCCGGGACTTTTTGTGACCGGTGAACTTATAGATGTTTGCGGACCCTGCGGAGGTTATAATCTCCAGTGGGCATTTACGTCGGGAGCCATAGCGGGAGAGAAGGCATGTTACTGATCAATCAGATCAAGTTAAAACCTTATTATACCTATGATGACCTTAAGAAAAAAGTTTCCGCTCATCTTAAGGTTTTTGAAACCGAGATAAAAAGGCTTCAAATACTGCGAATATCTGTTGATGCTCGCAGAAAGCCCGATATTTACTGGGTTTTATCCGTTTGTTGTGAAGTTGAAAACGAATCATCGGTCCTTAGAAGATTAAGCGATGATAAAGCCGTCAGATATGAACCCGTAGAGTATCATCCCGTAGTAAGGGGTACCCTTAAACTAAAAAACAGACCCATAGTTGTTGGTGCCGGACCGGCAGGCCTCTTTTGTGCCTATTATCTTGCAAAAGCCGGATTTGAACCCATAATCCTCGAACGCGGATATGATATCGATTCAAGGATCAGGGATGTCGAAGAATTCTGGTCTACAGGAAACTTAAGCCCGAATTCCAACATCCAGTTCGGTGAGGGCGGTGCCGGAGCTTTCTCGGACGGCAAACTCAATACGCTTATAAACGATAAAAGCGGAAGATCACGCGAAGTGCTTAAACTGTTTGTCGAATGCGGAGCCGATGAAGATATACTTACCGATTCAAAACCGCATATCGGCACCGACGTTTTGGTTAAAGTTATCAAAAACCTCCACGAAAAGATACGTGAGTTCGGCGGAGAATTCAAATTCAATGCCGAAGTGACCGATATCACCGTAAATGACGGTATCTTAAGCGGCGTTACGATAAACGGACTTATAAAACAGCCGGCGGACATTTGTATACTCGCCATCGGACACAGCGCCAGAAATACATTTGAAATGCTGTATGATAAAGGCGTTAAGATAGAGGCCAAAGACTTTGCCGTAGGATTAAGGGTCGAGCATGAACAGAAACTTATAAACGACGCAATGTACGGTCCCGATCCCGATATACAAAAGGTATTTCCGGTTGCGTCATATAAGCTTACCTATAAAGCTTCTTCGGGAAGAGGCGTTTATTCGTTTTGTATGTGTCCCGGCGGTTATGTGGTCAATGCTTCATCGGAGCCCGGAAGAACATGCGTTAACGGGATGAGTTACAAAAAACGTGACGGGAAGCATGCAAATTCGGCTATAATAGTGACGGTCGGAAAAGAAGATTACGGCAGTGACCATCCTCTTGCCGGAATGTATTTCCAGCGTAAACTCGAAGAAGCCGCATATGCTCAGGGAAACGGAGCGATACCCGTTCAGTTCTATAACGATTTTAAAACGGAAGTGACTACCGGGCTTGAATTTATAACCGACAACGAGCCCGATAACATATTAAAGATCTGTCCCGAATGCAAAGGTGACTACAGTTATTCCCATGTTTCGGAAATTTTGCCGCAGGAGATCAACGAAGCACTGATCGAGGGGATGGAATATTTCGGAAAGATCATACCCGGCTTTAATGATGATACCGTCATATTAAGCGGAGTTGAAAGCCGTACGTCTTCACCCGTCAAGATGTTACGAGATGACGCATTCGAATCCGAAAGTGTTAAAGGCCTTTATCCCTGCGGAGAAGGTGCCGGATATGCCGGTGGAATAATGAGTGCCGCCATGGACGGCATGAAGGTATTTGAGGCAGTTATCGGCCGTTATTGCGGTATACAAACAGACTGATATATTATTTGGAAATACGCAGTTTACTTCTAAAGGGGATTTTATCATGGACAAAGAAGAGATAAGAGCGGGATTACTCAAGAAAAGAGACGAGTATTCCAAAGAGATATGGAATGAAGCTTCAAGATCTATAGAACGCACGATCTTAAAAAGCGATCTGTACAAGGAATGTGACAAGCTCCTTCTTTATGCGGATTTTCATGCTGAAGTGGGTACCGTCATCATACTCGAAGACGCTTTATTAAACGGCAAGGAAGTGTATCTTCCAAAGGTTCTTGAATCGTTCGAAGAGGCCAGAATGGACTTCTTTAAGATAGACTCTTCCTATGAACTCATGCCGGGATACATGGGGATAATGGAGCCCATGGCCAGCTATGACAAAGTATTTGATTATGAAGTTTCCAAAGGCGAGAAAGTACTGATGCTCGTCCCCGGTGTTGCTTTTGCCAGGGACGGAAGCAGGCTCGGTTACGGAAAAGGCTATTATGACAATTATCTTAAGGATAAGCCCAACATAAAGACTTTGGGACTTTGCTTTTCATATCAGATACTTGATGAACTGCCCACCACCGACTCCGATGTTCGCCTTAATTTCCTGGTAAACGAAAAAACGACCGTCGAAGAACTGGATGCGCTTAAATATCCCGTCATCTGACCGGTCATAAACAGGTAATTTAAAGTTGGATAATTATATTGAAACACTCACTCAGATAATAAAAGAACGCTCCGGCAGACTCGGAAGACCTTTAACATGCCAGGTTACCACCTTCGGCTGCCAGATGAACGCAAGAGACTCCGAAAAATTACTCGGAGTCTTATTAAAGGTTGGCTTTATTGAAGTTACCGATGACGATGCTGATCTTGTCATATACAATACGTGTACCGTAAGAGACAATGCCAACCAGCGTGTATACGGCAGACTCGGCGCTTTAAAGCCTTACAAAAAGAAAAATCCCGACATGAAGATCGCACTTTGCGGCTGCATGATGCAGGAAAAGACCGTCGTTGAAAAGATCAATCAAAGTTACCCCTTTGTCGATCTTATTTTCGGAACTTTCAACATCTTCGATTTCCCGAGACTGTTGTGCGAAACATACGAACGTGACGGCAAAGTCCGCGAAATATGGGACAAGACCGATATCATCAAAGAAGATCTTCCGATAAAAAGAAAATATTCTTTCAAATCCGGCGTAAATATTATGTTTGGCTGCAACAATTTCTGCAGTTACTGTATCGTTCCGTATGTAAGAGGACGCGAGAGAAGCAGAAGCAGCGAAGATATAATAAACGAGATAAAAGGACTTGTCGATGACGGTGTCGTGGAAGTCATGCTGCTTGG
>CACYCC010000313.1 GCA_902772805.1 uncultured Lachnospiraceae bacterium
CCCTACGACCGACATGAAGACTGCTTCGGTTAAGGATATGTTCAGAGCACTCATACAAAACGACCAGGCCATGACCGTTGTTGTCGCAATAGTACTTGTTAATACAGCAATTTACATGACATCAAACCTTCTTATATATTTCTTTAAATACGACCTCGGCGGAGAGTCGTGGAAAGGCGATTATACACTCTTTAACACCTTCGGCGGTGCCATGCAGATCGTTGCGATGATGATCTTATTCCCGCTTCTTCGCAAATTCTTTAACACCGTTAAGATGTATTATGTTTCGGTGGGAAGCGCGATCTTCGGATATCTTGTATTGCTGGCGCTTTCGATACTCGGTATCAACAACGTATTCGTTTTCTTTGTACCCGGATTCTTTATCTTTGCGGCTGTGGGACTTTTAAACGTTCTTGTTACGGTATTTTTGGCAAATACTGTCGATTACGGTGAACTTAAGAATGACAGACGCGATGAATCTGTGATATTCTCTATGCAGACGTTTGTTGTTAAACTCGCTTCAGGTATCTCGGCGCTTATGGCATCGCTGTGCCTGCAGATCTTTAACATCAGCAAAGACGAAGAAGCGCTTGCAACCGTAGGTTCGGGTTCCGTAATGGGACTTCGTATGACGATGACGCTCATCCCTATAGCGGGTCTTATAGTCGCATACATCGTATTCAGCAAGAAGTTTACGTTAAGCGACGAGAGAGTAAAAGAGATCAGCACGGAACTTAAAGCGAGAAAATCAGCAGCGAACAGCGATTGAGCCGGTTTAAAATGATTGAGGGGTAAAAGAAAATGATCTCAGTAAGTAAAAACAGTTTTTTGCTGTCAACGGCAAATACATCTTATGCATTTTATGTAAACCAATGCGGCATACTCGAACATCTCTATTACGGCAAAAGGATAGAGATGGGAGAGTGCTTTGATGATGCTTTTAAGGCTTTGGCCGGAAAAGTGAGCACACCGAGGGGCACCACCATAGATTACAAAAAGGGTGAACTCATGATGCTCGAGGATACTCTTCTTGAGATATCTTCGGTGGGAAAGGGAGATTTCCGCGAGCCCTCCGTACTGTTAAGATACGCAGACGGCAGCATAACTTCGGACTTTGTGTTCGATTCTTACAGGATATGTGAGGAACCCGTATATCCTGCGGGACTGGCACATTCCTATTCGGAAGATAAGTTTGAACAGCTTGAGATCACCTTGAAAGAAGTCGTAAAAGGCGTTTTACTTAAGCTTTATTACAATGTTTTTGAAGATTCCGACGTTATCTCAAGATGGGCAAGAGTCGAAAACAAAGACGAGGAATCGGTTTACATAAATCGAATAATGAGTCTTCAGTTAGACCTTGATTCAAACGACTTCAAGATGACCACTTTCGGCGGAAACTGGGCCCGAGAGATGGTTAAATACGATACTCCCGTATCACATGGCACGATGGTCAATTCCACCGCTTCGGGTGTTTCGTCAAACCGCAACAACCCCTTTGTTATGTTAACCAAAATCGATACCAATGAAACTTCCGGCGAAGGATTCGGTTTTAACCTTATCTATTCGGGGAACCATTACGAAGCAGCCGATATAAGCGGTTTCTTTAAGACAAGATTCATATCGGGTATCAATCCCGAAGATTTCGAGTGGAGACTTGAAAAGGGCGATTCATTTGATTCACCCGAAGCCGTTATGACATATTCGGATACCGGATACAGGGGCATAAGCTTCCATATGCATGAGTTTGTAAGAAACCACATAGTAAGAGGCGCCCACAAGAAGGCATTACGTCCCATTCTCATTAATTCCTGGGAAGCCGCGTATTTTAACTTCAACGAATCAAAACTTCTTTCCCTTGCCAAAAAGGCAGCCGATGCGGGAATGGAGCTTTTTGTAATGGATGACGGCTGGTTTAAAGGGCGTAACGACGACACTTCGTCACTCGGCGACTGGACTGTTGAACTTAAAAAGCTTCCAAACGGCATAAAGGGACTTTCCGACAAGATACATAACTTAGGCCTTAAATTCGGTATCTGGGTTGAACCCGAGATGATCAACGAAGATTCCGACCTTTACAGAGCGCATCCCGAATATGCCATGACCATGCCGGGGCGTGAGAATTCACTCGGCCGTAACCAGATGGTTCTCGACCTTACAAATCCCGAGGTTGTTGAATATGTCAAAAACGCCATGCGCGGAGTGTTCAAGGATAACGGCGTGGATTACGTTAAATGGGATATGAACAGAATGTTCGCGGACGTTTATTCAAAAGTCCTTCCCGAAAACCGTCAGCGCGAGACCGCACACAGATATGTGCTTGGTCTTTATGATATAATGTCAACACTCATTGATGAGTTCCCTGACATTCTTTTTGAAGGATGTGCGTCGGGCGGTAACCGTTTTGACTTAGGGATTTTAAGTTACATGCCTCAGATCTGGGCAAGTGACGATACCGATGCGATCGTACGTACCCATATCCAGACCGGTTACAGCTACGGATATCCAATGTCCGTTGTAACAGCCCATGTATCGGCATGTCCCAACCATCAGACACTTCGTACCACGCCGCTTTCAACACGCTTTAACATCGCGGCTTTCGGCCTTTTGGGATATGAGCTTAATCTTTGCGAATTAAAGAACGAAGAGATCGAGGAATTAAGAGTTCAGACCGGCCTTTACAAAAAGTGGAGAGAAGTGTTCGCTTACGGTGACTTCTATCGGATAAACGACAGAGAGTGGCTTACCGTTTCCAAGGATAAAAAGAAAGCGGTCGCAGTCATATGGAACGAGCTCGTAAATCCCAACGATGAGTACAGAGTGCTTAAGGCATGCGGACTTGACGACAATACCGTTTATCACGTATTCAACATACGCAGCAAGCATAATATCAAGGAATTCGGCGATCTTGTAAACCAGGTATCACCGATACACATCAAGCAGGATTCCCTTCTTCATTCGCTCATAGCAAAGTTCTATAAGCTTGACGGAGAACTTGAAGACTATACCGTTACGGGTTCGGTACTCAATAATGCCGGCATCAAGTTAAAACAGGCATTTACCGGTACAGGATACAATGATGAGACAAGACTTTTCAAAGATTTTGCATCGCGTATGTACTTTATAGAAGCCAAGGGCGACGGCGAAGAATAAGGTTAAAGAGATGGACAGCAATTTGGAACAGGAAATACAATCAAATGCGGCATTACTTGACAATATAAGGGCATCGTTCGATCTGCCAAAGCCCCCTCCGGAGCTGTTGTCTCCCGTAATACTTGCATATCTGGGAGATGCGGTTTATGAGGTCGTTACGCGAATGATCGTGGCCACATCCGAAAACCGCCCGATCAATGCGATCAACAAAGACAACAGGCAGCTTGTAAATGCCGTGACACAGGCGAGACTTGCGGAGATACTGGCTTCGGAATTTGACTACGAAGAAGCCGCACAGTACAAAAGAGGCCGCAATGCCAAGACGCAGTCAAGCGCCAAGAATGCAAGTATCCATGACTATCGTAAGGCAACGGGCCTTGAAGCCGTGATAGGATATCTGTATCTTAAAGGGCGTAATGCAAGGATAACATACCTTTTAAGTACGGGTATGAATGCTCTTGATTCGGGCAGCAGATCGATACACCCTAAAGACCTTAAAGGTGCGGTGAAGACAGATACGAGGAATGACAATGCAGAGAGTTAACGAGTCCAAAATAGAGGGCAGAAATGCCGTAACAGAGGCTTTCAGAAGCGGGAAGACAATAGACAGGCTGTTTATACTTGACGGCTGTCAGGACGGACCGATACTTACCATAAAGCGTGAAGCGCGTAAGCAGGATACCGTCATCAAATATGTCGATCGTGAGAGACTCGATCAGATGTCCGAGACCGGCAAACATCAGGGCGTTATAGCGATAGCCGCCGCCTACGAATATGCCGAGATGGATGATATTTTTAATCTTGCCGGGGAAAAGGGCGAGGATCCCTTCGTGATACTGCTTGATAACATCGAAGATCCTCATAATCTCGGTGCGATTATCAGGACCGCTAATCTTGCGGGAGCCCATGGTGTTATAATACCCAAGAACCGTGCGGTTGGGCTTACATCCACGGTGGCACGTACTTCGGCCGGAGCACTTAACTATACGCCCGTTGTGAAAGTGACCAATCTTTCCCAGACGATCGAAGATCTTAAAAAGCGCGGTATGTGGTTTGTCTGTGCAGATATGGACGGAGAGACCATGTATAAACTCAATCTCAAAGGCCCCATCGGT
Organism: uncultured Lachnospiraceae bacterium; assembly: GCA_902772805.1. GTDB lineage: Bacteria > Bacillota > Clostridia > Lachnospirales > Lachnospiraceae > UBA1258. The sequence goes on from CACYCC010000313.1 coordinate 4,266, forward strand.
CTTGTGATAGGCAACGAAGGCGAGGGAGTCGGAAGGCTTGTCAAGGAAAAGTGCGATTTTGTGGCATCCATTCCCATGAAGGGCGACATAGATTCACTCAATGCATCTGTGGCATGCGGAGTATTGGCTTATGAAATTGTCAGACAGCGCTTATCCTGAATATGAGAATCGTTCCGACGAGGAACTGATCCTTCTTTTGCGCGAAGGCGACGAACGCATTCAGGACTATATAATGATAAAATACAAGGGACTTGTGCGCAGTAAGGCGCGCTCTATGTACATTCTCGGTGCCGAGCCCGAAGATCTTATCCAGGAAGGCATGATAGGGCTTTTTAAGGCGATAAGGGACTACGATCCGGGAAGAGACGCAAGTTTCCACACCTTCGCCGACCTGTGCATATCAAGGCAGGTCTATACGGCTGTTTCGGCGTCCAAAAGAAAAAAGCACATGCCCCTCAACAGTTATATCTCCCTTTATGCCGATGAGGACGATCCCGAGGGCGGCACGGCTTTGGAAGATACCGTTAAGGCCGTTGAACCCGACCCCGAATCGGCGGTCATAGACCGGGAGAACGTGGAAACGATCGAACACTGGCTGGAAACGGAACTGTCCGTTTTTGAGCGGCAGGTTCTTGAATTATACATGACGGGATTAAGTTATATCGATATCGCAAAGATCCTCGGTAAAGACGACAAATCCACGGACAATGCGCTCGGAAGAGCCAAATCAAAGATCAGAAAATGTCTTAA
>CACYCC010000314.1 GCA_902772805.1 uncultured Lachnospiraceae bacterium
GTACGGATCGCATTAAATCCGACTTCCTTGAGTTTACGTACCTTTCTTTCTTCGACTTCATCAAGTGTGACCGATCCTATAAGGCCGTTATCGTGATGCAGGCATCCGCCCTTTAATTTAACGGTTTTTCCGTTGATCCGGAGGCCGTGTACGGGATCCGCGGAGACTGTTCTTATGCCAAAAAGAACGTCCGCTTCATCCGTTTCGTTTTCTTTTGCCGCCGTAAAGTGTGTACGATATTCGCCCATATCCTTAAGGGAGACCTTCACAGTGTACAGATTCGGATGGTCCGCATCCCACAGCATAGGGTCTTTGACGGTAAATGCCATTCGGGCGGTCTCAATTTCGCCGTGCTCGATCTCGATCACTCTTTTTGTTTCGACAACGGCTTCCGAACCGTTTTCGGGTATAAGTTTAAGCGTTACTTCCGCAAGTCTGTTGGTGGTCTTTGTATTTTCGACCTCGATGAGTGCCTCCAAAAAGGCAAAACCGTCGGAGATCTCTTTGGTATAAACGAAGATTCCGTCGGGCACGATGTGAACTTTCGGCCCGTGCATCAGCATTGCGCCGCGGTAGAGTCCGGAACCTGTGTACCAGCGGGAATTTGTATGCATGGAGGTATTTACATTTACGGTGATACGGTTGTCTTCGCCGAAAGTTACGTAATTTGTAAGATCGACATAGAAAGGAGCATAGCCGTTGTGACACTGTCCGACACGGCTTCCGTTTATATCGACGGATGCGTTCATCATTACACCGTCGAATTTAAGTCCGACAGAGTCACCTTCCCACTCCTTCGGGAAATTCACGTATTTGGTATAGTTTGAAACACCGCCCGTGAAATATCCGGAATCCACACCGGCGGGAGCGTCGGGGGATACGGGCGTGGAGATCATGCCATCATGGGGAAGGTTTACCGTGATGCCGGGATCTGCATCAAGCATTGTTATCGAATCAAGATAACTTCTTCTGAATGTCCATTTATCGTCAATTGCTATAGTTTTCATATTTTTATTCCTTTCAAAAGAAAAGTTTCAATACATTCACTTTACAACATAGCAAGACCGCTCACAAGGGAAATCTAAAGTATTTCACGGGTAATTTCCAATGCGGTCGGTGGGCGGTCTTTGCGGGGCCCTCCGGTTTGATTTTTGCGGAAAATCCAAGTATAATCCGATTGAAATGTATCGGGCATAAAGCCCGTTTAAGAGGCAGGTATGAGCGAAACAGGTGTCGTTTCAAACAAAATAGCCGTTTTCTTTCCGGGCATCGGTTACAATCCGTCCATGCCCCTTCTTTACTATGGAAGAGATATTGCGCTTGAGGCGGGATATAAGGAGTGCCGGCAGGTTTTGTATACAACGCCCGGGGAGCCCTCGCTTCGTGGGAAATTCAAGCCGGATCAGATGGAAGAAGCCTTTCATACTCTGTACGGTCGGGCAAAAGAAAACTTAAGCGACATCGACTGGTCGGCGTACGACGATATTCTTTTTATCTCCAAAAGCATCGGAACCGTTATCGCAGTGGCATATGCCGCGGAAATGGGATTAAACGGCAAAAAGATAAGACATGTTCTTTATACTCCGATTGAACAGACCTTTGGTTTTGAAATAAAGGATGCGATCGCGTTTATCGGTACAAACGACAAGTACAGCGATACTCCAGTGATAATAAAGCTTGCGGACCGGTTTAAGATCCCGCTTTACGTCTATGAAGGGACAAACCATTCGCTCGAGATCGGCGAGATATCACACGATCTTAAGACACTTTCGGATGTAATGGTCAGGACGCGCGAGTTTGTGGATCCGGATATGGAAGGAAAGACCGGAAAAGCCGGCGGAGACAACGGATCTGCCAAACGTAATGAACCGGCCAGAATGTTCTGGGGAAAGTGTGACGACAAAGAAGTAAAGCTCGATCCTTCCGATATCCTGTACATTGAATCGGTGGATGATAAGGTTTTTGCATATACTCCCGAGAATGTGGTGAGGATAGACAGAACACTTTCCGCCTTCACCGTTGAGATCGGGGATGAGGCCTTTTTCAGATGCAGCAAGTCGATGGTCTTAAACGTAAACCGCGTTACATCACTTAAAAGCCTTTCTTCCAACAGGATCGATGCGACTATGGAAGGCGGCGAACATATCATCATCTCAAGGCGATATGCATCAGAGTTCAGGAGACTGTTAAAAGGGGACAGATAGTGCGACAGCACGGAATTGTTAAAGGAGACAACAGTGCCAAAGCACGGAACGGAGTCATATGAAGCAGGACAATAAGCTTACTCTATGGGAAAAGTATCTGACACACGAAATAGGCATTGAATTTAAGGCATGTCTATATTTCTTTGCGATACTTTTCTTTTACTGCGTATACAGGATAGTGACCGGCCTTAAGACGGCGGAGATCGCGCATATGGCCGAAATGATATTTACATGCTATATAATCGGGTACATTCAGGTATATCTCTTCGGAAACTTTGACGAGGCAGAAAAACCGGGACTTTTGGAAATATCGGGAGCCTTGATATGCACGGTCCTTTACGGAGCGGTTTCTTATTTTGGAAACTGGTTCGATCATAAGATCGGGATGACGCTTCTGTTAGCCGGATATATATTGCTCACATATATTTGCGTTTTCTTTATCTACCTTACAAAGCGTCGGATCGATGACAAGAAACTAAACGAAGAGCTTAAACTCTTCCAGACCGAACACAAAAAGTGAATGTTGGCGGCAAAAAAGTGCACCTTACGGGAACATCTGTTGTTCCCGTTTTTTTATTTTGTTATGTTGGTTTTGTAAACAGTGAAAACCTGTTAAGAACTTTATGAAACAGGATAAAGGTGATGATGATCACAGGAACGGAGAGTATATGGCAAACGCGATAGAGATCAGTAATCTCACAAAAAGTTACGGAAAGAACAGGGGAGTTATAGATGTATCCCTTAAGGTTTCACAGGGTGATATCTTCGGATTCATAGGACCCAACGGTGCAGGAAAATCAACCACGATACGATCGATGCTCGGATTTCTTAAGTTTGAGGCGGGCGAGATAAAGATACTTGGAATGGACAGTGTAAAACAGCACGAAGAGATACTTAAAAATGTCGGATACATGCCTTCCGAAGCGTGGTTTTACAACTCGATGAAAGTGGCCGATGTAATAAAATACGCAGCGGATGTAAGAGGGCTTGACTGTTCTGCAGAAGCCGGGAAGCTCTGCGAACGGCTTAAAGTCGATACCGGCAAAAAGATCAAAGAGCTGTCACTCGGAAACCGTAAAAAGGTCAGCATAGTCTGCGCCATGCAGCATAAACCGAAGCTCTTTATATTCGATGAACCGACGGGCGGCCTAGACCCCCTTATGCAAAAGCATTTCTTTGAGCTCATCAATGAATATGTAAATGAGGGAGCCACATGCCTTCTTTCGACCCATGTGCTTTCAGAGGTCAATAAGTATTGCAAAAACGCCGCGATCATGCGCGACGGACGGCTTACAATGCTGGATTCTCCGAAGATCGACGACGATACATTCTTAAGTTTCTACGAAGACTGACAAGGAGGCCCTATGAAAACAATATTTTTAAAAGAACTGAAACTGAATTTAAAGAACTTCCTGATCTGGAGTCTTGCGGTAGGCGGGATGGGCCTTGCCTGTATCATGATGTACAGCAGCATGGAAGGCGAGATGAAGAACATGGCGGATGCCTTTTCCAACATGGGAGCCTTTTCGGATGCTTTTGGCATGAGTACACTAAGTATCGCCAGCATAAAAGGTTACTTTGCGACCGAAGTCGGAACGGTA
>CACYCC010000315.1 GCA_902772805.1 uncultured Lachnospiraceae bacterium
CACGCATATCGTGGATGATGTGCAGGCCGTTTGCAACAGGGTGCTGGTGATCTACGGCGGCGAGATCCTGTTTGACGGAGCGCCTTCGGATCTGATCGACAGTACCGTGGATCATGTAGGTTCCTATGTCAGAAGTCTCGACGAGGTAATACCGGAGGATTGTGAGATCGTCTCCAAGGTCAATACCAGAAACGGAGTGCTGACCCGCATCGTCGGGGAAAACCTTCCGGATTATGTGGAAAAATGCGAGCCGACCCTCGAAGATGCTTATCTGTACACAGTTGCAGCTCACAGCAGGTCGTGATTCTTTCCGTCCGTATGTCCGTACATGGAAGTATGTACGAATATCAGCAGATCTGTGAAGTAAAATAGAAAGGATATACAAATATGAACCAGCTGATAAAAGCGATCAGGGCGGAATTCGTGCGCCTGATGAAAAAGAAGACGACATACATATTGATGTTATGCCATATCATTTCCATTGCACTCTGCTTCGTGCCTTATCTGCAGCGACAGCTTCGGATTTTTATGAACGATGGTTTTGATGTGATAGCATCCGGAACCAATGAATATATCTACAGACCCTTCGTGATCGGCAGTCTGGCAGGATCGATCCTTTTGGGCATTTACGTGCTTGCGAGCGCAGACAAAGAAAAAAAGAATAACAGCCGTGAAATGGTGAGCGCTTTTATGGACGAAAGAAAGCATTCCTTTACACGGATCATGGCTTTTTTGGGTGTTGTCATACTGGATACGGTTTTATGTATGCTTGTATTTTTGCCTGTGTGTATGAAAAAAATGGATTATCTCTTTCAATGGAAGACCTATATCATTTACCCGCTGATCCTGATGCTTGCCGGAATTGTTATGACGGTTTTCCTGATGGAAGGACTTTACAGGATTTCCGAAAACACGATCGTTTCGCTTCTTGTGTTCGGTATTCTGACGGCAGTCCAGTTTACGCCGGCGTTTAAAAAAAGCGTATTTGTCAGATGGAATCTTCCGCAGGAGCTTCCGGTATCCGATACGGTCGGAAGCGCCGGAATACTCAGGATCCTGATCTATACAAGGATCATCCTTTTACTGTGCAGTATCTGTATCTGGAGTCTTGCTTCGCTCTTTATCCGAAAATACCAATACGGACCGGTCAGATCTTTTCTGGTCAGTCTGAAAAAACCGCTCAGGCTGACAGTTCCCGTTCTTTGCGCCGTGCTCGCTGCCTTTATGGTCGCCGGGCAGCCCTTTATCGATCACGGACCGCTCGTTGTAGAAGATATCGGCAATGTCTTCGAGACGAGCTGGGATCTGGCGGCAGAGTGCAGTAAGGTCCAGAGAGATTATTATTTCGATACGCTAAAGGGAACGATCCGTGGGACCTATAAGCTGACGATCGACGAGCTTGCAAAGCAGGACCTTGAGATCTATCATAACGCGGGGATCAAAATAAAGCACCTTACCTTTAACGGAGAAGAGGTGGGTTTTACCACACATTTTCGTAAAGAGGATGCTCTAAGGATGAGCCAGTCGGACGTATATTCCGCTTTCCGGCTGCCGGAGGGATCCACCGGAGAACTGGTCTGCGAATTTGAAGGCTATCCGACTCAGTCGAGAACTAATTATAAGGATTGGGAGTATTCCTGCGCAAGCAGAACGGTGGGTCCTGACTATATCTATCTGCATGCGGATATCGTGGGAATGGAAGGCGTCGGCAACGCACCCTATACCAGTAAAACGCGCATCCATGTTCCGTCTTCGCATATTCCGCTTGCAGACGGGTTTGAGATGAAAAAAGCGGAAGATGAGGAAGGCGGTATCACTTGCTGGGAAACCTATAACGACTATGCGATCATCATGTCTTCGCCTAATGAAATCTGTGACATAGACTATGACAAGGCTAAGGTCAAGCTGGCATACAATCAGAAAAACGGTTATGCGATCAGAAAGTATAAACTCGATGAGGCCGCAAGTGATGTGCTGCGATACTGCGACGATCATATCGGAACCCTGAATACGGATGAGACAAACCGGATCACCATCGAGCTTGTCAGCTCGGAGCTTGGCGGCGGCTATGCAGCCGACGGAAACGCCGTGATTGATGAATCGGTTCTTTCCGCGGAAAATCTTTCCGATCAAAAAGACGGGGCGAACGGGAACGAAACCTTCATGCATGAGATCGTGCATCTGTTTCTCGGAGATCTGGGTCTTCCTTTTGATGATGACGGACTCTGGTCCTGCGAGGGCATGACGGTTTATACCACTTACAGGATCGTGAAGGAAAAGTACGGCGCCCTTTATGCGAAAAAGTATTACAGCGATGTATGGGAAGAGGTCGTGAAAAAGCAGAACAACAATTTTTATCTCCGCAATCCCGGGTATCTGGATAAGCTGCCGGAAAGTTATAAAAACAGCATTCTTTCCTCAATAGGTACGGATAACAGGTACTGCCGTATGCCGCTGATGCTTTTAAAGGCAGAGCAGATCCTGGGTGAGGAAAAAATGGATGCGGTCATACAGGAGCTGTATGCGAGAAGGAATGAGTATTACATGAGCGGAGGGTGTTGTACCTTTGAAGATTTTTTAAATGCAGCGGGACTTGAAAAGGAGGATCTGGAACTATGAAAAAGATCATAAAGTATGAAGCGAAGATCATTCTTTGCAAACCCTATGTGCCGATACTTTTGCTGATCAACCTTTTGTATTCCTATTATCTTCTTTCGGCGGATATTATCCTCGGCGTATCGGATACGGCGCCGTTTTCCGGATGGAGCTTCGGGAAATATATGGGCAGCGGGGTGCTTTGGACCTTCCTGTTGTCCCTGCTGATTTTGATCACCTCCAATGCGGGAAGGAAAAATGTTGCGGTACTTACGAATGTAACGGGGATTTCGCCGAAAAAGCTGAATCTGGTCAGAAGCCTGATCGTGACAGCCTTTTTCCTGCTGAGCTGTCTGTTGATCTTTTTGCTGGGCTGTGTATTCTTGCAGACGCTGTTCCAAACGATCCGGATCGGAGCATATCTGGCAGCCTTTTTGCTGACGGCTTTGCCGTGCGCTATTCTGATCATCGGCTTCGGAACGGTGGCGGGGAATCTGCATCCTGCCTTTGGCTATGTACTGATCGTTTTGCTGCTTGCCGTATCGCTTTTTGCGGCAGCGGGGATCGGCGGCGGTTATCTGCTTGATGCCGCGGGTGCAAGCTATTATGAGACGGTGTCCGGACTTCTGGAAAGCTTTGAGGCTTCCGAAACACCGTTTGTGATTCGGGGCGGGTATGTGCTTGCGAGAAGCCTGTATGCATGCCTCGGCATTGCGGTATTTTGGTTCGGTTATACGGGAAGCGGGAAAAAGGAACGCTTTCTGTCTCGGATGCTATCGTAATACGAAGTGATATGGTACAATCAAGGAAGAAAACACCGAAAAGAAAAGGTTTTGCATATGGTTAAGCCAATCGTAAAAGACGTCCAGTTATTTGTTATTGTTGTAAAAAATGCGGAATGATTCAGGGTTTTACTGCTACTCAGCTTGCTATTTCTTAGTAGCTTGTTTGCATTTGTTTGGACAAGGCAGTGTATCAACAGGATTGATCTTTATGTCACTCGGATCCTTAAATCTTGCACTCGGAAGCGTTTGG
>CACYCC010000316.1 GCA_902772805.1 uncultured Lachnospiraceae bacterium
CAGGAACTCGACGAAGTCGAAAGAGACGCCGTCGGAGAAGTTGCCAACATAAGCATGGGCTCCTCGGCTACGACACTTTATTCTCTGGTTAACCGTAAGGTAAACATCACCACCCCTGTTGTTTCCATGGTAAGCTGGGAAAACGTCATCGAAGATTACGTCAAACCCTGTGTATTCATACAGATCCATTACACAGCCGGCCTTGACGGAACCAATATACTGGTACTGAGAGAAAACGATGTTAAAGTCATCACGGATCTTATGATGGGTGGTGACGGAACAAATACAGACGGAGAACTCGGAGAGCTTCACTTAAGTGCGATCTCCGAAGCCATGAACCAGATGATGGGAGCGGCTGCCACGAGCCTTTCCACCATGCTTGGCACAATGATCGATATCAGTCCTCCGGAAGCAAGTCTTATCGATCTCACCGAATTTAAGAACGGTGAAGACATAGCACCTTTCCTGGGAGGCAATTTTGTAAAAGTTGCTTTTACCATGCAGATCGGAGATCTGGTCGATTCGACCATCATGCAGTTGTATCCGATCGAGTTTGCAAGAAGACTTGTCAAACACTTTCTTGAGCAAGCTTCAGGCGAAGCGGCACCGGCTCCCGAACCGGCACCGGCTCCCACGCCTGCACCGGCACCCCAGCCTCAGGCAGCACCTCAGCCTCAGGCTCAGCCCGATATGTCGGGCATGGGAATGCCTCAAATGGGTATGCCCCAGATGGGAATGCCTCAGATGGGTATGATGCCGGGAATGGGAATGCCACAAATGGGAATGGGTATGATGCCCGGAATGGGAATGCCTCAGATGCAGAACGTAAACGTTCAGCCTGCGCAGTTCCAGAATTTCACCGGCGATTATTCGCAGATGGCCGGTCACGAAAACATCGGGCTCATTATGGATGTTCCGCTTGAAGTTACGGTTGAGCTTGGCCGTACCGTCAAGTCGATATCCGAAATACTTGACTTCTCGCCCGGTACTATCATAGAACTTGACAAGATAGCCGGTGAGCCTATAGATGTGCTGGTTAACGGCAAATTTGTAGCAAAGGGTGAAGTAGTGGTACTTGAGGAGAGTTTTGCGGTCAGAGTAACAGAGATTATAAAATAACCCCAAGAGGTAAAGGAGTTTTAAAAGATGGCAAAAAATATTTTGATTTGTGACGATGCGGCATTCATGAGAATGATGATCAAGGACATTCTTACCAAGAACGGCTATGTTGTAGTCGGCGAGGCTGAGAACGGACTTAAGGCAGTTGAAAAGTACAATGAGACCAAGCCCGACCTTGTTCTTATGGACATTACCATGCCCGAGATGGACGGTATTCAGGCCCTTAAGAAGATCAAAGAGGGCGATCCCGGTGCTATGGTCATCATGTGTTCCGCAATGGGTCAGCAGGCCATGGTTATCGAATCCATCCAGTCGGGAGCCAAGGACTTTATCGTTAAGCCTTTCCAGGCAGACAGAGTTCTTGAAGCGGTTAAGAAGGTTGTAGGTTAATGCTTTTAACTTCATCAAATGTATCTTCAACGGTGCAATTCATTACTGTTTTGTTACTGTTTGCGTTTGTGCTGTTCATTACTTACTTCACCACCAGGTTTGTGGGTAATTTTCAAAAAGAACGCTTAAGCGGGAGCAATGTCAACATAGTTGAGACACAGCGGATCGCACCCAATAAGTATATTCAGATAGTTAAGATCGCAGACCGTTATTTTGCCATAGCGGTATGCAAGGACAGTGTTACGGTGATATCGGAAATAGCCGAAGATTCCCTTAACCTGTCCGAGGAACCGCGCGAAAAAGTTTCCTTTAAAGAGATCTTAAAAAGAGCGAAGGAAGAAGAGAAAGACAATTAAATGAAGCGTTTTTTTAAATCGATATGCCTGCTGCTAGTGGTGGGCATATTGTTTATGCAAGGCGGGTCTTCATCCTACGCGTCGCATCTTGATAACGGTGTGGATTCACACCTTACGGGTGATACAGAGGACAGAACCTATATCGATGATGCGGGAACGGCCGAGACACCCGAAGACTTGAAGGAACTTAATATCTCAAATGACCTGACCATTACATACAATGATGGAAACGGTCAGCTTTCAGGGTCGCTTAGGATACTTCTTACGCTGACCCTTATTGCGATTGCTCCCCTTCTTTTGCTGATGCTGACATGCTATACGAGGATCATTATCGTATTGCATTTCACACGTGCGGCACTTAACACCAACACCGCACCGCCCAACCAGGTTCTTATCGGCATAGCGTTGTTTCTTACTTTCTTTATCATGAACCCTACGCTTACCAAGGCTTACAATGAGGCAGTGCTTCCGCTTGACAGAGGGGAGATCACTCAGGAACAGGCAATTGTTAGGGGAATCGAACCGTTCAGGGATTTTATGTACGGTCAGACTCAGACCAAAGACGTCGAGCTTTTTATGCAGATAGCCGAGGTCGAGTGGGACGGCGCACTTGAGACTATCCCCAACTACATTCTTATCCCGAGTTTTATAATAAGTGAATTACGAGCCGCGTTTATCATAGGCTTTATCATATACATTCCGTTTATCGTAATAGACATGATAGTGGCATCGGTACTGATGAGTATGGGTATGATGATGTTACCGCCCACCACGATCTCGATGCCGTTCAAGATACTGTTGTTTGTGCTTGCCGACGGCTGGAATCTGATCATAGGATCTTTGGTTTCGTCGTTTAACCGGTAGCGAAGAAGAGGGGTATTACGAATGACGCTTGATGATGTCGTAACGATAATGCGTTCAGCATTTTTTACCATAATTGAGTTAGCCTCGCCTGTTTTGCTGGTGTCACTTATAGTGGGTCTGATAATCAGTATTTTTCAGACCGTTACATCCATACAGGAACAGACACTTACTTTTGTTCCCAAGATCTTAAGCATATTCCTGGCACTTATGATCCTCGGACATTGGATGTTATCAAATATCCGTGAATTTATAACTACTTTGTGGGCTAATTTCTCACAGTACATACATTAAGGAGGGAAGATGGTCGATCTTTCTTTTTCCCTCTCTGAACTTGAATTTTTTCTGCTGATAGTCATAAGGGTGACCACATTTTTGTTTGCGGCTCCGTTTTTTTCAAACAGAGGCACGGTTCCCAATCATGTCAAGATCGCCTTCGGTTTTCTGGTCGCGGTATGCCTTTACAGGCTGGTACCTTATACTCCGATAGAATACAACACGATCTTCGGTTATGCGGTTTTGGTGTTAAAAGAAGCCGTAACGGGACTGCTGATAGGTTACGGAACCCAGATAGTTGTCACAATACTTAACATGGCGGGACATATATCCGACATGGAGACCGGACTTTCAATGGTTACATTGTTTGACCCGGCCACAAACCAGAATATCACGATCACCGGGGCTTATTATCAGTACGCGATGACTCTGATGCTTGTATTAAGCGGAATGTTTCATTTTCTTATTGCCGCTTTCAAAGAATCGTATTTACTGATACCCATCAACGGAGCCGTCTTTAAGTCGGAAAACCTGTTGCTTGCGATGGTCGAGTTTTTAAGAGATTACGTAACGATCGGGTTTAAGATCTGCCTTCCGATATTTGCGGTAATGCTGTTACTTAATTCACTGCTCGGAATACTTGCAAAAGTTTCACCTCAGATGAACATGTTTGCCGTCGGAATGCAGTTAAAGGTGCTGGTGGGTCTCGGCGTTCTGTTTTTGACGGTCGGGATGCTTCCCGGCGTCTCTTCGATGCTCATGAAAGAAATGCAGAAAATGGTTACGATGATAACGGAGTCACTGCTTTGATACTTGAGTATGATCTGCAGTTTTTCGCTGCTGACGGGCCCGGAGGAGAAAAGACCGAACCCGCAACCGAGAAAAAGAAAACGGATGCCAGAAAAGAAGGTCAGGTCGCCAAAAGTAAGGAGATCGAAAATGCCTTCAGTCTCATGGCTGCTTTTCTGGTGTTAAGATTTTATACTTCGGTACTCGCTACCAGGATACTTGGGATGTTTCCGCTTGTATATGACGATATCCCGACATATATCAAGAATTACGGCGGAAGAGTCAATGAGAATGATATTACGGGGCTTCTTACACAGGTTCTTATACAGCTGTTGATAACGCTCCTTCCTATCTTCCTTATCTTCTTTGCCGTATCGTTCATATGCGATGTGGTCCAGGTTAAATGGCAACCGACGGCAAAGCCCCTTCAGCCAAAGGGATCAAAGCTTAATCCGATCAGCGGGTTTAAAAAGATCTTTTCCAAAAACTCGCTTATCGAACTGTTAAAGTCGATCCTGAAGATCTTTATCATCGTATGGGTGGCATATTCGTATATCAAAAAGAACGCAACAGGTTTCTTTTTACTGTATGACATGAGCCTTCAGCAGGGGATCGCAAACACCTGCAGTTTCCTTATAAGCATGGGATTGCGTATTTCGTTCGCTTATCTGATCATTGCGTTTGCGGACTATGCATACCAGAAATGGAAATTGAATGACGACCTTAAGATGACCAAACAGGAAGTCAAGGACGAATATAAACAGCAGGAAGGAGATCCTCAGATAAAGGGTAAGATCAGGCAGCGTATGATGCAGGCATCACGACG
>CACYCC010000317.1 GCA_902772805.1 uncultured Lachnospiraceae bacterium
AAGTGGCTTTTCGTGGGGTTTGGGATGGCGGTGGTGTTGTACGTGCTGTGTGGCGGCTCATTGTTAGCCGGCGGCCTGAATCCGTTTATTTATTTCAGGTTCTAAAGAGATATTGGATGGTTACAAAGTAAGTAACATGTTTGACGCTATGGTGTCCGTCATGGTAGTCGGTACCCCGCAGTTTTTGGCTATTGTGGGCCATTGGGATGCTTTTTCACAAATTTCATCAATAATGGCAGTGGCATTTTTGATATTGTTCCTCTTTGCTAATTCCAGTAGGTCGTTGCGAGTGATATCATCAAATTTCTCGTTTATTGACATTTGGTGCGTGTTGGTCCAGTCACCTTTGGGATTGTAGGCATAGCCCATGTCGTAGGCAGGGGATAGACGCCATTTGCCATCTTCTTCCATCAAGAATGATATGTTTTTGGTGTGATCGTCTTGGTTGCGTACCACCACGTTGAATACTATTCTGCGGAACATTTCCTGAGCTTCTGAATATGACAATCGCAAAGCTCTCATCACATTGAAAGCCTGTTCGTAGGAGTAGGCTCTGTGCAGTCTATAGTCGAAATGAGCAATCCCGCAAAGTGTTTGACTATGAATTTTTTTGCCATTTTTGCGGTCAAAACGTCGGGTAAGGAAGTGTGCTCTTCCGTTTTCCTCAATCAAAGAACACTCTGTCATCTCAATGCCGCATGCTTTAGCCAAATGATAAAATGAATATTCTAAACGACCAAAGTTGCTTGTTTCTTTGAATCCGGCGCTTGCAGATACACCATCCAGTTTTATTAAATAATAGTCGAATCCCGCAGGGACTTCAACTTGTCCCGATCGAACTTCGCCAGTGTCTTTATTGTAAGCTATGATGGCTTTTGCTCGTTGTCCTCCTGCCGATGTTCCCAATCGCAGTATTTCTGCGATAGCAGCCTTTTTGTCCTGGTTGAGATTCGTCTCAAAGGATGATTTGTCAGAAAGGGCATGGGCTGCGACTTCAACCAAAGAGTCAATGGCAATCTTTATATTGGGATTGTACAAGGCATCCATAGCTGGCTCAAATTCTAATGCTCCCATGCATCTTTTACCTAAGAAGCAGAGAGTTTCAATCGGATTGGTGCTGGTATGTCCTGTTAGTGCGAGCCATTTGTCAAATAGTGCTCGTCCGTATGTGTCTGGCAATGAGTCAGCCAACATGCCGGGTAATCCCTTAAAAGTTTCCTTGTCCAGGCCCGCAAACGAATAGATGCGGCCTTCGCGGACGGGCATCATCAATGGTGATGGCTCCAGTCCAAGACTTATAAAGTCATGGTCATATTCAAATTGAGCGACCTCATAACGATTATCCCAACGAAATGTTCCCACGGGGGAACCAAACATATAGACTTTTGCTACATCTACCATTGTGAATCCTCCATCGTTACTTTTTTAAGTTTTCCGGCTGCTCTTTTTCTGGACTTTGCACCTGCTGATTTCACTAATCCGTAGTATTCATTTGGACTGAGTTGTGTTTCTTCTACCAAGGGCAGCAACACATCTAATAATCCCAAAGTGCGTAAAATTCTTATCAATGAATCGAATGTGCGGATTTCACCTTTCTCAATTTTTTTGAGAGTGGATAGTGACACGCCAGCAGCTTCAGCGAGGCTTTGTTGGGTAATGTTTTGTTTGAGCCGTATTTGTTGCAGGTGTTTCCCGATTCGTTCAAAGATAGAAATATCTGCAAGCATATAGATGTTCTCCATAAAGGTTTAATTTTGAACTTTTACGTGGCAAAAATACAAATAATAGTTCAAATATAAACCATTATGTGAAAAATTTTTCATTCGCGACTGGGCACAAAAAAAGCGGAAGAGTAATCTTCCGCTTTGGGTAGGTTAAACAAGGTTTACAGATTATCTGTTGCCTTTGCTGTTGGTACCTTTGGTGTTGATTTTGAGGCTAACGTTACCGTCTTTGTCAGCTTCAACTTTGGTGTTTTCGGTTTCAACGTTCACACCGCCGTTTTTGTTACCTTCAACCTTCACTTCCTCTTTCTTTTCAGGAGCGGGGGTCTCAACGGTAGCGGTTGCTTCGGGAGCGGTAGTTTCTTCCTCAACGGTGGTTTCGGTTTCGGTTGTTACTTCTTCTTCAACGGCTTTGTCTTTAGTGTCGTTGCT
>CACYCC010000318.1 GCA_902772805.1 uncultured Lachnospiraceae bacterium
CTTAATTTTGCCAGAACATCGCGTAAAGACAGGTTCATCCTGTGCGAAGGCTATATGGATGTCATCGCGATGCATCAGGCGGGATTCAAAGAAGCCGTGGCGGCACTCGGTACCGCATTTACATCAAATCAGGCAAACATACTTAAAAAGTATTCGCAGAACATATATCTTGCTCCCGATACGGACGGAGCGGGTATCACGGCGGCATTAAGAACGATAGGGATTTTAAGGGACAACGGTTTAAGCGTTAAGATCATCAACCTAAGTCCTCACAAGGATGCCGATGAGTTCTTAAAAGACCCGGCGCTCGGACCGGAAGAGTTCGCAAAACGTATAGAAAACGCCGAAAATGCATTTTTCTTTGAACTCAGGATGGCGGAGCGTGACTTCGATCTTAAAGATCCGGACGGGCGGACACGCTTTATAAGGCGGGCGACCGAGAAGCTTATGGAGTTTGAAGACGAGATCGAGCGGGACAATTACATCAAAGCTACCGCATCAAAATATGAGATCTCGTACGAAACGCTCAAAAAGCAGGTAGTATCGCTTGCATCGCGAAACGGCGGAGAGTTTAAACCGATCGTAAAGCCAAAGTCCACCGACTTTTCGGGAAAGGGCAGAGACGATTCAAGCCTTGTGAGTCAGCGTGTTCTTTTGACATGGCTGTGTGAACAGCCCGAGGTTTACGGAGTTATCAGGGATTACATAGGTTTATCCGATTTCACCGATCCCGTATATGTAAAGATCGCCGAATGGTTATTTAACGATATCGAAAGCGGAGGCGCAAATCCGGGCGCATATGTAAGCCGTTTCGAAGATGAAGAAGAACAGAAAGTGTGCGCGGAAGTGTTCAACACGAAGCTCGAGGAATTAAACGATCCCGCGGCCAAGGCTCACGCGCTTCACGATATAGTGTACAAAATACGCAAAAACAGCTGTGACAGAATGGCATCGAAGCCCGACCAGTCGGTTGAAGACGTGGCGGCTTTACTCAATATGAGAAAAGAACTCGAACAGCTTTCCAAAATTACATTTAAGCTTGACTGACAGGAGGGTTAAGGGATAATGGACGAAAATTTAAAAGCACAGCAGGCCGAAGAGAATATGCAGGCCAAAGTGGACGAGAAATTAAAAGACTTTCTCGCCTATGCCCGCAAGAAAAAGAATCTTGTGGATTATGCCGATATTCTCGATTTCTTTGCGGATCTGCAGCTTGATGACGAACAGAAAGACAGAGTGATGGAAACGCTTGAATCAAACGGTATAAGTGTTTCCCTGCAGGAAGAAGAACTTGATATCATCGATGACGAAGAGATCATGATCGATGACGACGACGAAGAGATCGATATGGAAAATATCGACCTTTCGGTTCCCGAAGGTGTCGGTATCGAAGATCCCGTACGTATGTACTTAAAAGAGATCGGTAAAGTTCAGCTCTTAAGCGCCGACGAAGAGATCGAACTCGCCAAGAAGATGGAAGAGGGCGACGAAGAGGCCAAAAAGAAACTTGCGGAAGCCAACTTAAGACTTGTTGTAAGTATAGCAAAACGTTATGTGGGACGTGGTATGCTGTTTCTGGATCTGATCCAGGAAGGTAACTTAGGTCTTATCAAAGCGGTTGAAAAGTTTGACTATACCAAGGGTTATAAGTTCTCGACATATGCAACATGGTGGATCCGTCAGGCCATCACACGTGCGATAGCCGACCAGGCACGTACGATCCGTATACCGGTACATATGGTTGAGACCATCAACAAACTTATCAGAGTTTCAAGGCAGTTACTCCAGGAACTCGGGCGTGAACCTACCCCCGAAGAGATCGCTGCGGAGATGAGCATGCCCGCAGAACGTGTGCGTGAGATCATGAAGATATCCCAGGAGCCCGTTTCGCTTGAAACTCCCATCGGTGAGGAAGAGGACAGCCACTTGGGCGACTTCATACAGGACGACAATGTACCCGTTCCCGCCGACGCAGCTGCTTTTACCCTGTTAAAAGAACAGTTAAACGAGGTGCTTGAGACACTTACGGACCGTGAACAGAAGGTTTTAAGACTGCGTTTCGGTCTTGATGACGGACGCGCAAGGACACTCGAAGAAGTAGGTAAAGAGTTCAACGTAACGCGTGAACGTATCAGACAGATCGAGGCCAAGGCGTTAAGAAAACTCCGTCATCCCTCAAGATCCAAGAAGTTAAAGGATTATCTCGACTGATGAAAACATCGGGAAACGATCTTTCGGGAAGGCTTGAAGCGGTTGTCGGAACGGTCATTAGATGTGATAAATGTCTCGATGTGGGGTGTGACCACGGATATACGGCCGTTGCGCTCGTAAGTCGCGGTATCGCAGGGAACGCTCTTTGCACCGATATAAACGAAGGACCTCTTAATGCGGCACGCGCCAATATCGCGGCTGCGGGACTGGCGGATGTGATCGAAACAAGACTGTCCGACGGTTTACATAACATAAGCCTTGAAGACGGTGCCGATACTGCGGTCATCGCAGGAATGGGCGGGGCACTTACGTGTCGTATATTATCGGGTAATTCCGATGTGGTAAGATCTTTAAAACAGCTTGTTCTTCAGCCCCAGTCCGAACTTTTCTTAGTGAGGGCTTTGATACGCGATATCGGTTTTCACATAGCAAGCGAGAAGTTTCTTGAGGATGCGGGAAAATATTATTACGTAATGGATGTCCGTCCGGGAAAGAGC
>CACYCC010000319.1 GCA_902772805.1 uncultured Lachnospiraceae bacterium
ACGCAAAAGAGCACAAACGGAACCTTTTCCGTTTGTGCCTGCTACATGTACAGTAGGTACCTGTTTTGAAATATCACCTATGCATTCTAGAAACCTTCGTGTCATCTCAGGCTCATTCTTGGATGCGAATTTGGGAATATCAAGTATATATTGTTCGGCTTTATCAAATGTATCTATCATGGTTTGGATGACGGAGCGGGACTTTGTGTAATCTTACCCGCTTCATTTTTAAATTCCGTAAATACTATCTCGTTTTCGAGTTTAAAGGGAGTACCCTCGATAGTGATCGTAACGGACCTGTATGCCTTGTTACGCACTATGACGCTGCTGCCCTTACCCTTTTCTATCGTCTGTCCGAGAGCTTCTTTTTCGGCACGGGCCGCATCGAGTCTGTCAAAGTATTCATCTTTCTTTTCGTTTAACTTCTTAAGCCTTTCGTCATCGGCTTCGTCTTCAACACCGCCGAGACGTCTTTTCTTAAGTATGGCAGACATCTCTTCGACCGTATCGGAAAGTATCTTCTGAAGTTCGGATTCTTTCTGGAAAAGCTCAAGATATCTTGAATACTCCTCCCCCGTATATCCCGATGCAATATTGGTTTTGGTCTCGGAATCGTTACCGAGTGTATTGGCATCCACACCCAAAAGCCCGCGTGCGATACCGCTTATGATGGAACCGTTCTTACCTTCGGCAATAACTCTTCCGCCCGCATTGACTATGGCGCCAATATAGGAATTTGCGCGCACATCGCCTCCGGCTTCGACCGTCGTATGCTCTATGAAATTGGCGCATACATCGCCCTTTGCCGTAATGGTGGCTCTTTGTCCGCCGGTGATACCGCCTTTTATAAAGACATCGCCTCCGGCATATATATTGGCGGCTTCAACCATGCCGTTTATAACGACATTCCGGCTCGCACGGATGATAACGCCGCTCTCAACATTACCGCTTATCTCGATGTCTCCGTAAAATTCAACCTTTCCGGTGATCAGATCGACATCACCCCTGACTTCATAGGTATTTTTGATATCGATCTTTTTGTCTCTGTACTCAACACGGCCGTTGGTGGTCGCATAATAGATATCGGGATCTTTATCGTTGGCAACTCCTCGTCCCTTAAGCGGGAGCAGGTCCTTTGACGGTTTTGCCGGTATTTCCCGGCCGCATACGTCATAACCGCTCTTAGCCGAGACCGCACGGTGATATATGGCTATTACATCACCTTCGTTGACGCAGGGGACCTCCGACATCGCCGAATAGTCAACAGACCCGTCGGGCAATATCTCCGGTTTTTTGCGCGGTTCGACATCAACTTCCCATTCATAGTAACCGTCGATCCCGTTCACAGGCTCCATTCCGCGGGCGATGAGTATTTCCCGCCCGTATACATGCTTCTTGGCTATGGCTGCGATATTGGATGAATGAAAACCCTTCTTTATATCATATTCGGTAATGAACTGATATATAAGATTCTTGGAATAGTGATCTTCTCCCGGTTTAGGAGGATTTAAATAGATCCACGCACTCATCCTGTCTTCGGAAATGCGTACGTAAGCCCCGTTTTTGATGCAGTAAATACTGTCTTCATCATCTGCGCGCGCGGGATTGACATGAGGAGAAACAGGCTCACTGCCTGCATTTCCTATGGATCTTAACACTTCTTCAAGTTCATTTAATGTGATTTCGGGAGCATCTGCCATAAGTGACCTGTTTCCTCATTTATCGTTTCCGTTTATACGTGTCGATTTTTTATCTATTTTAACATACCAGACGGGTGTTAATACATAATTATTCTTACGATAATTTTTCAAGATGTGCCGTGACATCTTTTAACATATTCTCGTATTTGGCAAGTTTTTCTTTTTCCTCGGCAACTTTGACTGCGGGAGCCTTGGATACGAACTTCTCATTGGACAACATGCCGTTCGATCTTGCTATTTCAGCCTGTAAGCGTTCTTTTTCCTTGGTAAGACGCTCTATCTCCTTGTCGATATCAACAAGCTCTTCGAAAGGAAGGTACAGGTTCGCACCTGCGATCACTACCGATACCGCATTGTCGGAAATATCGCCTTTTTCGGCGCGGATCTCAACGTCGGATGCGTAGGAAAGGCTCTTAAAGAACAGCTCACCGTCCGTAAATATCTTTCTGATGTCGGCGTCCCCGCTAACTACAAATACCTTGGCTTTTCTTGAAGGCGCAACGTTCATGGATGTACGTACGTTTCTGATCGCGCGTACGGCTTCTTTTATCGTCTCAATGGACTTTTCGTCGCTTGCAAAAGAAAACTCATCGCTAAACTCGGGCCACTTGGAAACCATGATGGATTCTTCTTCGTCCTGGATTGTGGTGAATATCTCTTCGGTTACGAAAGGCATGTAGGGATGCAGAAGCTTAAGCGCTTCAATACATACGTGCTTTAACGTCCAAAGTGCAGCGTTCTTGTCGGCCGCGTCGGTATCGGAATAAAGACGGGGTTTAACCATCTCGATATACCAGTCGCAGAATTCGTCCCAGATAAAGTCATAAACCTTCTGTACGGCAACGCCGAGCTCGAATTTCTCCATGTTATCGGTCGCATCTTTGATAAGCGTGTTGCACTTTGAAAGTATCCATCTGTCAACAGGCTTAAGATCTGCGGGTGCCGGCTTAACGGGATCGGAATCTCCCATGTTCATCATGATGAAACGCGATGCGTTCCAGATCTTGTTGGCAAAGTTGCGGCTTGCCTCAACACGTTCGTTGTAGAAACGCATGTCGTTACCGGGCGCATTACCCGTGATAAGGGTAAGCCTTAATGCATCGGCTCCGTAATTTGCGATGATCTCAAGGGGATCGATACCGTTTCCCAAAGATTTACTCATCTTGCGGCCCTGCGAATCCCTGACAAGTCCGTGGAACAGAACGGTCTTGAACGGCTTTTCGCCCATATTCTCGTAGCCTGAGAAGATCATTCTGATAACCCAGAAGAAAATGATGTCATATCCCGTAACGAGTACGTCCGTAGGATAGAAATAAGCAAGGTCTTCGGTCTTTTCGGGCCATCCGAGTGTTGAGAACGGCCAGAGAGCCGATGAAAACCAGGTATCAAGCGTATCGGGATCCTGGGTAAAGTGAGTACCTCCGCACTTGGGGCACTTACCGGGCATTTCTCTTGCAACAACCGTTTCACCGCACTCATCGCAGTAATATGCGGGAATCCTGTGTCCCCACCAGAGCTGTCTTGAGATACACCAGTCGCGGATGTTGTCGGTCCAGTTGTAGTAAGTCTTTTCCATGCGCTCGGGAATAAGCTTTATCTCGCCATCTTTTATCGCCTTAACGGCGGGTTTGATGAGTTCGTCCATCTTAACGAACCACTGTTTCTTGATCATGGGCTCGATAGTTGTGCCGCAGCGGTCATGAGTACCTACATTATGAGAATAGTCTTCTATCTTAACCAGTAAGCCTTCTTTTTCAAGTTCTGCTACGATCGCTTTTCTGGCTTCGTAACGGTCCATTCCTGCATACTTGCCGCCGTTTTCGTTGATGGTTGCGTCATCGTTTAAGATGTTTACTTCCGGAAGGTTATGGCGCTTTCCAACTTCAAAGTCGTTGGGGTCATGCGCGGGAGTGATCTTAACAACACCCGTACCGAATTCCATGTCAACGTAAGAATCTTCAACAACGGGAATGGGCTTATTGATGATGGGAAGCCATACACTCTTTCCCTTAAGATGAGTGTATCTTGCATCGTCGGGGTTGATGGCAACCGCGGTATCACCCAGCATCGTCTCAGGTCTTGTGGTCGCAAAGGTCAAAAACTCGGTCGTTGAGGGCTTGCCGTTTTCGTCAACGAGCGGGTACTTGATATGCCACAGATGGCCTGCCTGCTCTTCATATTCAACTTCCGCATCGGAAATGGAAGTATTACATACAGGACACCAGTTGATGATACGGGATCCCTTGTAGATCCAGCCTTTTTCGTGCATCTTGCAGAATACTTCGGTTACGGCCTTGTTGCAGCCTTCATCCATAGTGAAACGTTCTCTGTCCCAGTCGCAGGATGAGCCCATCTTCTTAAGCTGGGAGATGATACGTCCGCCGTATTCACGCTTCCAGTCCCATGCACGCTCCAGGAATTTTTCTCTTCCGAGATCTTCCTTGTTAATGCCTTCCTTTTTAAGAGTTTCAATGATCCTTACCTCGGTAGCGATCGAGGCATGGTCGGTACCGGGCTGCCAGAGAGCATTGTAGCCCTGCATACGCTTGAAACGGATGAGGATATCCTGCATCGTGTTGTCAAGGGCATGTCCCATGTGAAGCTGTCCCGTGATGTTCGGGGGCGGGATAACGATCGTAAACGGAGTTTTGGTCTTATCCACCTCGGCGTGAAAATACTTCTTATCAAGCCACTTTTGGTAGATCCTGTCTTCCATACTCTGGGGATCGTAAGTTTTTGCGAGTTCTTTTTTCATTGTACTTCCTCCTTTGGTCCCGGCTCGGAGTCTTTAAAAACAAAAAGCCCCTTGCCGAATATTCGACAAAGGGCGTAATTTACGCGGTACCACCTTTGTTCGCTCATACCTCACGGTATGAACCTTAATAACTCCAAACAGAGTCTGCTCTGTAACGTGAGCTCACGGGTCAGACTACTTAACACGGAAAATCCGGTTTCACCCGACCGGCTCGGAAGCTACCTTTTGTCAGTTAGGTTTAAGCGCTTGCACCAACCGCGCCCTCTCTGAAAACCGCCGTGACATACTCCTCTTCGTCATCGCCTTTATTGTTTTGTATCGTAACACCCGCCGGGGCGTGATGTCAAGGAAAAAGAAAAGAAATAAAGTATACCCAAAATCCCAATTGTTTTTTCAGCCAGTTTTTTTCATCAAAGGAAACGACTCTATCTCTTTATTTATTCAAGGAAGTCTCTGAGCAGTTCGTACGCTTCACTATCTTCTGTACAAGCAGCCACAATCACATCCTGATAAGGAACGTTATTGGGATCGTTTTCCATTGTATGAACACCATTAACAAAAACAACTCCTTTGTCGTATTTTCCCAACCCGTCTATACTCGTAAATTCAAGTATCAAATCATCGGAAATAGTACTAAAAACAAATATCGGGACAGAATAAAGCCACCAATTGTTCCTAGATTCATCTCCCGAATCATACAAATATGCATTTACCATATACTCAATCTCTATTATCTTTTCTGTTACAGGATCACATGTAACAATGAATCCCGCGTCACATTTATCTGCTAAAAACTTATAAGTATACCCATATTGAACAAAATCATCACTGAAATAGTATACAAAATCATCCTCATCTATTTGATTCAGCCGTTTTTTTGATTTCCTATATTCATAACCCTCATCAGCATAGGTCGAATCTACCCAGTCACTAACGAGTTCATTATATTTATCCACAAATTCTTCAAATGTAATATCAAAAGAAACGCCTCCAGTAACCGTCGCATATTCATTATCAACCGTCAAACGCTCACCTTTTTTACCATTTGATGAATTTCTCTTTTTCTCAGTTTCAGTCCTCTTTTCGACAGATTTGGAAGAGCTACCATTATTTCTGTTCATTATTTTTGTAAAAAAGACTATATCAAATATCACAAAAAACAAAACGCCTACAATAATTCCTATGATAAGTCCTGTTTTTTTCTTTCCGTTATTACCGTAATTTGAATATGATGCCATTTTCTCCTCCGTCCTACAGTTCTTATTTTTTTCCTTTATTTCTGTAATCACATAGCGAGCTAAATTAATACTCCATCCAAAAAAACTTTGTCATCTCTTAATCAAGACTAATCCACATTGCAGGCCTGACACCTATCCCATCATCATCTACATCATTATAATATTCCAATTCACCAGAAACACCTGAAGTGGTAACGACACACGCCGTTTCATATCCATCATATCCTGGTGTACGAAGCCACCAAGCTGCACCGACTACTCCGATTGCATTTTTAGAATAACCGAAAATTTCAAGTGATTCGATAGAATTATCACTAAACATATCTGTTTCAACATTTCTTTCCGCATACATCGTTGGAGATATAATCAATTCTTCAGAGTAATACCCACTATATTGACATCTGGGGTTATAGTATTGCCTCAATTCGCCAAGGCTCAGACAAAAAATATAATCTTCCGTAACATCCCATGACGGCTCCCATTCATATTCATCAGGCGAATTATTGGTCACGCAAATTTTAGATCGGTCCTCAGGAGAAAAGGAACCATAGTAAAAATCCTTGTTTAACCAGCCTCTTAACGAACATGTTTCCCAATTAACCCATTCTTTTCCCTGATTATATTTGGTTTCATCAAGCACGTACCTACTTATAAGTAATGCTTTCCCGTCTTTTATATCTAAAACTTCCCATGCAATAGGCTCTTTTCCGTTGCTTAGGTTGTTGTCTTGTTCATACTCGCCCATCGTGACAAAATCTCCGATTGATACGTTTGAGTATATCGTTTGGTTTTCTCCCTTGCTAACTGATGAACCATTGTAACTGCATGCTATAATATGCATATAGTAGGATGACTCTAATACTTCAGCATCATTCACCGTACCATCTTCATTTATCGATATAAGAACGTTAAGGGCGTTACAATTGAAATTAACACCATCCCCTTTGCTTTTGTATCCGGCATATACATTTCCTACAATGTTTGCAACAAAAATGTGTTGCAGTTCTTCGTCAGTTGCATTACTTGTAAGAACACCTATTTTCTCTGTGCCCATAAGATACAGCACCTTGTTTTCACATTCGTCAATCGTATACATATTAATCGAATAAGATTCCATGCATTCATCTATCAATTCCCTTGC
>CACYCC010000320.1 GCA_902772805.1 uncultured Lachnospiraceae bacterium
AATTCGTCGGGAGCGACATTTGTACTTCGCCTTATGGATACTTATATGGACGATTTTGACGCTGTGATCCCGGTCGGAAGCGAATCTTTAGGAAGCGATGCGGTACTCGATGAGTATGATAAAAAAGATAAGTATCTTTTCTTTGCCGTCGGAAAACACGATGAATTCCACAATTTCAAAGAGAATATAGAGCCAAGGCTTGAAAGGCTTTCGAAAATGAAGCATTGCTTCATATATACGCCGGACTGGGTAAGAAACGGCGATAAAGGCATAGCATCCATCAATTTCGGTATAGAAATGGGCCAGCACTGCCTTATGAACGGCATTCAGGCAAATCTTATGTTTGATGACGGCACACCTATGGATGACCGCCTGCCTGAAGGCGTTACGGGGTGGATCGCAAGGACCGTCAAAGAGATAAATAAGCAGAGGGGATAATGGGAATAACTTTCTATTTTGACTGGGAAGTCATTTTTATGGAATGGCTTCAGAAAATATTGGGGGAAGCGGGAGCAACCGCAGGATCGTTCATATCGTACTTCGGCGAAGAGATCGTGCTGATCGCGGTCTTAAGCCTTGTATACTGGTGCTTTGACAAAGAACGCGGGCGGATCCTCGGACTTTCCATATGTATGGGGCTGGTTGCAAACCCCATGATCAAAAACGTGTTTTTAAGAAGGCGTCCGTATTTTGACAATCCCGGTATTAAGTGTTTTAAGCCGGTGGATCCGGAAGCCGATATATATGATATTTCCGCGCAGGGCTTTTCTTTTCCGAGCGGCCATTCCACCAGTGCCGCGATAGTTTACGGCGGCCTTGCAACGCAGTACAAGGATTGGGTATTTAAACTTATCGGCATTGCTGTTCCGATACTCGTAGCCCTTTCACGAATGGCTGTGGGTGTGCATTATCCCACGGATGTTTTGACGGGACTTTTACTTGGTATCGCGGTTCTTTTCGGCAGCACGTTTTTATACAGGTCGGTAAAAAGAAAGTGGATCCTCTACCTCTCAGTATTTGTCGTATCCGCACTCGGTATCATATATTGCAGGTCAAACGATTATTACACCGCACTTGGCGTTATGGGAGGATTTTTTGCGGGAGACCTCTTTGAAGAAAAGTATGTAAAGTTTGAAAACACAAAGTCGCCTCTTAAATGTTTTGTAAGAGTCGTATGCGGGACTTGTGTATTTATGTGTCTTAACGTCCTTTTAAAACTGCCTTTTTCGGATGAATTCCTGCATTCCGCGACTATGGCGGCTTACCTTGTGAGGACGGTAAGGTATTTTGCGCTTACTTTTACGGTAGTAGGCCTGTATCCGATATTGTTTGTAAAGATCAAAAAAGTATTCTGACATCAAAAAAAAGGACCCCGCGGGGTCCTTTTTCGGTATATGGGAAGTTTTAATCCCATCAGTTTGTGTAGTTGTCGAAATATCCCTGTACCAGCACGACGGGAGTTCCCTTATCGCCCGATCCCGATGTAAGGTCACAAAGTGAACCGATAAGATCGGTAAGCTGTCTGGGAGTCGTTCCTTCACTTGCCATCTTGCCCACAAGATCGGCATCTTTCTTTCTGATACTTTCGGATATGGCCTCTTTTAATGCCTCGCCCGAGAGATTTGCGAAATCGTTGTCCGCAAGGTATTTAAGTTTAAGTTCGTTGGGCGTTCCTATAAGACCGTCCGTGAAAGCGGGAGATACAACCGGGTCGGCAAGTTCCCAGATCTTTCCCTTGGGATCTTTGAATGCACCGTCGCCGTAAACCATTACTTCCACATGCTTGCCGGTTCTTTCGAGTATGTTTGACTGAATATCAAGCACGAGCTGTTTGCATTCGCGGGGGAAGAGTTTTACCTGACCTTCGGTTGCCTTGTTGGAACCCAAAAGTCCGTACTGCTCGTTATATCCGCTGTCGTTAACGGGTGCGTTCATGATGTCGTCGAGACCGAATACTTTTTCGGCGCCTGCCGCTTTAAGGATCCTTTTGGTGCGCGCACGCGTATGTATGTCACAGTTGATAATGTTCTTGGTGTAATCAAGTATAGCCTTGGCCTGATTGGCAAAGATTATCTCAACATCGCAGCCGGTTTCTTTGATAAGATCGGCATAATACTCTATGTAATCAACTCCGGTAAATTCATGTTTGCCGTATCCGAAGAGTTCTCTGTACTTTTGCAAAGAAAGAACATCGCTGTAGGGATTTACGCCGGCTTCATCGATCTTGTCGATGTTTACGAGCTCGTTACCTACTTCGTCAGAGGGATAGGAGAGCATGAGATAGATCTTTTTGGCGCCCATAGCGATACCTTTAAGGCATATCGCAAAACGGTTACGGGACAGGATCGGGAATATTACACCGATGGTTCCCCCGCCGAGTTTGGCTTTTACATCGGCCGCTATATCGTCGATGCTGCAATAGTTGCCCTGTGAGCGTGCCACAACCGATTCGGTGATAGAGATAACATCTCTGTCTCTAAGGTCAAAACCTTCAAATTCGGCTGCCTCAAGGACACTGTCGGTTACGATCTGGGCAAGGTCGTCACCCTGACGGATGATGGGACAACGGATACCTCTTGAAACGGTACCTACTCTGCGTTCGTTCATTTTCTTTTTCCTCCCGGAGTGTGATAATTTCCGTTCACAATTATATACATTTTAATGCAATAAGTAAAACAGATTATTTATAATAATTCATCCGGCGATAATTTGAGAATTGGTTCGGATTGTACTATAATGATGTGGTGTCGGGAATAATTCCCGGATAATACTGTAATGAAGTGTCGCCGGTGACTTTTAAACGGTTACGGGGATCCACAACGATTTACGGAGGTATCGTTATGTATTTAGGCAATTTTCCCATTGATTGGACATATATTCTTGTTTTGATCGGTGCGGTAATATCGATGATCGCTTCGGCCAATGTCAAGGGAACGTTCAGGCGTTACAATACAACGTTCAATTCCCGCGGACTTACCGCCGAACAGGCGGCTCAGGCCATTCTTAACGAAGCGGGGATCTACGATGTTACGATAGAGCGTATAAGGGGAGATCTTACCGACCATTATTCGCCGTCCGAAAAAGTGCTGAGGCTTTCCGACAGCACATACGGCTCTCAGTCGGTGGCAGCCATAGGCGTGGCGGCTCATGAATGCGGTCATGCGATCCAGCATCAGGTCGGATACGGTCCGCTTAAGTTAAGGTCGCTTTCCGTACCGATCGCCAAAATAGGTTCATGGCTTTCATGGCCCGTAATAATACTGGGTGTTGCGCTCGGACATCCTCAGCTTGCAAGCATCGGCGTAGTACTGTTTACGGGTGTCGTTCTGTTTCAGCTGATCACGCTGCCCGTTGAATTCAACGCTTCAAGAAGAGCGCTTTATATACTCGACAACGACGACATGCTGTCAAATGACGAGATGACCGGCGCCAGGAAAGTGCTGATGGCCGCAGCGATGACATATGTCGCAGCGTTGTTTTCATCGATACTTCAGTTGTTAAGACTTTTACTCATCGTTCGCGGCGGAAAGAG
>CACYCC010000321.1 GCA_902772805.1 uncultured Lachnospiraceae bacterium
AGGTATTCGCTGGATGCAGTCTTTGCAGGAAACCAATTTTGCGATGCCCGTCATGGATCCGCTTCTTGTCAAGGAAGATTACAATCCTGAGGTCGAGGATGAACTGTTAAAGCCTATCGGCGGCATCGATCCCGATCAGTTACTGGTACTCGTTACCGTAACGGTTCCCAAGGATCTTACCAAGATGAGCGTTAACTTAAAGGGACCTTTCGTTATAAACGCCGAGACAAGAAAGGCCTGCCAGATAATCATTGACGATGACTATGACGTTAAATATCCTATATATGATATTGTAAACGCAAGAAAGAAGGTGAACTGATGTTAGCTTTATCACGTAAAAAGAACGAAGCCCTGATAATCAACAATAACATTGAGATCACCATCTTAGAGATCAAGGGCGAACAGGTTAAGATAGGAATAAGCGCACCCAAGGAGGTGCCGATATACAGAAAAGAAGTTTATATCCAGATTCAGGAAGCCAACAAAGAGGCTATGGCTGCCGACTCACTCGAGAGTTTGCAAAATCTGTTTGGTTAAACCGGAGGGCAGGATTTCCTGCCCTCTATGAGTCATATAAAAATTTTTTTTATAACTATAAACTTTTTCCTGTAACAGTCCGATAAAAAAAATAGCAGGAAAACCCTTATATGGTGGAATGGATTCCACAGAACAGGAGAATCATTATGGCACTTGAACCAATCAACAGCATTATGACAATGCAGGCACAGTCGGTTCAGCCCGCAAATACCGCAAAAACTGCCATGGAGTACACGGATGTTTCTATAGCAGAGAGCGCGCCCAAAGTTGATAAGGACACGAAAGTAGTTGAAAATGCCGAAGAAAAGGATTCCAACTATAACCGTGAAAGTCAGCAGGAGCCTTCCAAGGAAAGACTTCACAAGGCCGTTGAAGAGCTTAACAAGAAAATGAGTAACTCCGAGGCGATTTTTGGTATTCACGAAGAAACGAATCGAGTAACCATTAAGATCGTCGACAAGAAATCCAAAGAAGTTATTAAAGAGCTTCCTCCCGAAAAGACGCTTGATATGATAGCCAAGGTCTGGGAGATCGCAGGATTACTGGTTGACGAACGCCGCTAATAAAAGGAGGTACTTATATGCCTAACCGTATAACAGGAATGTATTCCGGGCTTGATACCCAGGGACTTATTGACGACCTTATGAAAGCCAAAAGGGTTAAGGTCGACAAAATTAAAAAAGACAAAACAAAGCTTGAATGGAAGCAGGAAGCATGGAAGGATCTCAACAAAGAGCTTAAGTCTCTTTACACGGGAACCGTTAGCAACCTGCGATATTCGTCTACCTTCAGAAAAAAGACAACGTCTGTCAGCAATTCCAATGCAGTGACCGTTCTTACCGGCAGCAATGCGATGAATTCCGTACAGTCGCTTTCTGTTAAGAGACTTGCCGCATCGGGATATCTTACCGGTCAGAAGGTTACATCGGAAAACGGAGAGGATGTTACAAAGTCAACTCTTATCAAGGATCTTAATCTTAAAGATGCCAACGGAAATCCGGTGTCCGGACTTACCGCTATAGACGGTGCAGGATCCTTTACCCTTACATCAAAGGGAGTATCCACCAAGATAAATATCGATTCTACGACCACGATCTCCGGACTTGTATCTCAGCTTAATGCGGCAGGTGTATCCGCAAACTTTGATGAAAAGAACCAGCGTCTCTTTATCGGAGCAGCAGCAAGCGGAGCTGCAAATGATTTCTCACTTACAGCGGACAATGCGATCGGATTTTCGGCATTAAGTGTTCTGGGTATCAATGTTGATCCTTCACAGGCAGAAAATGCAGCAACAAAAGCTCAGTATGAAAAGCTTTCCGCTATGTATGACACTTACAGTGCCATGACCAGGGAAGAAGCGATAAATGCGATCACATCGGATGTAACATCTGAAGCATACAAAATGCTCAAGGCAGAGATGGACGATCCCAACGGAACCGATTATGACGCGGCATTTGATAAACTGATGGAGAAACTTTCGTTTGCAGCAAACTCAGCTTCTGCAGGTGATTCTTCTCTTTATTCGGCCGGAGCCGTTAAACTTAAAGGCGAGGATGCCCAGATCACTCTTAACGGAGCAACATTTACATCTACTTCAAATACCTTTGATATCAATGGTCTTACGATAACCGTAAATGACGTAGCGGAGAATGTGACGCTTACGACCAAAGATGATACCGACGGAATTTATGATGTAGTTAAGAACTTCCTTAAAAAATACAATGAGATCATCGGCAAGATGGACAAGCTCTACAATGCCGAAGTTGCCAAGGGTTATGAACCCCTTACCGATGAGGAAAAGGATGCAATGTCCGATTCCGAAGTTGAGAAATGGGAAACCAAGATCAAAGATTCCATTTTCAGAAAAGACGATACACTTGGCACCATATTCAATTCCATGAAGGATATAATGAACCAGGGATTTAAGATCGGTGACAAGTCACTTTATCTGTCGGATTTCGGTATTGGAACGCTTGGGTATTTTGATACGCCCGACGGTGAAAGATCGCTTCTTCATATAGATGGTGATTCCGATGATGCCGATACGAGCGGCAAGACTGATAAATTGAAAGCAATGATCGCATCGGA
Source organism: uncultured Lachnospiraceae bacterium (assembly GCA_902772805.1). Taxonomy (GTDB): domain Bacteria; phylum Bacillota; class Clostridia; order Lachnospirales; family Lachnospiraceae; genus UBA1258. The sequence goes on from CACYCC010000321.1 coordinate 2,626, forward strand.
TCCGGATTCTGTTGTAAGTTTCTTTACCCAACTTGGCGCAGCGTTATACAATAAGATGACAAAGTTATCGGCTTCTTCAAGCACATCTTCGTTCGGAAGTTTCTTTGAAGACAAGCAGATGAAGAC
>CACYCC010000322.1 GCA_902772805.1 uncultured Lachnospiraceae bacterium
ACCATTTTTTCGTCATTATTATCAGCAAAGGAAAAAACAGAGACATTTACATCTCCTTCATTAATGGCATTCTTTATGAACCTTTCGGATTGACCAAAACACCCACCAATATGGCTATCCTTATAGAATACAGTAATATAAGTTTCCCTTTCATCTTTTTTTCCTATCTCAAAACTAATATTTCCTCGATTTACAGCCCTTTCAAAAATCAACGTATCGTAAGATTCTTTAATCACCCCTATCAAACCGGTAACATTGAAAACATCCGTGACAATACCACCTTCAACAGAGATATCACCTTCGTTATAAACATCCGGATGAACATCTTTGGGGACTTCTACTTCCTCCGTCAAACCCGAAACTTTGAGACTTCCAACTTTTTTGATGTTAACCGTTATATTCCCGTAATTTGCAAGCTTATGGAATTTCTCCGTCATAGGCACCATCGGCATTCCATAAACATAGGCAATATCCAGAGAATCGGCTTTGACTGAAATGTCAGCATAATTAACAACACCACGAACAGAACTGGTATCAAGGCCTAATTCTTTTATTTCTGGAATTGCATAAACATACAAATAATCAGCACGATCTATATCGACTTCAATTTTAGTCCGATTTTCTAGCACCCCATCAACAAAACCACCTCCATAAACAATAAGAGATCCATCCTTTTTTTTTCCTATGTATTGTGAGCTGATTACTTTCACAAGACCTTCGGCAACAAGATTGCCTTCAGTTTTACAATTTTTTAAATTAAAAGCACGAACATAAGATGCGGGCGTTGCTTTCAACTCAAAATTTTTATAACTAAGGTTTACTACCGTGTCAAAGCAATCGATAAAAGTCGCGTTCTCTGCATATTCTGAAAATGCACCATAAACAGAAAAGCCATTAAAGTCCAATTTCGAAATAAGCTTAATGCTGTTCAAAGGACGCTCTCTGTTGATTGTATTCTTGTCCTTGCCAAAAACAATATCATCAACAAGCTTGAATTTATCGCCTTTTTTGGAATTACCGCCAATCCAGACATATTCCGCAGGCTTGCTAATCAGATAATAGCCATCCTTTTTTTCTGGTTGAAGAGTATCGCCTTTCCACTCTGCCAAAGCAAGCGATGCGTTTAAAAGAATGACAGCAGCAAGAATAAAGAAATTTTTTTTCATATGAAGACCAACTCAAATAAATGTAATAATTCGAGTAAATTATAAAAAAATTAGCCATCATTCCCAAGGGATGACGGCCAATCAAACGGTAAGAATTAAATATCAAATCACGCCATTTGCATTTAGGCCTAAAAGAACCAAATATCCTATATACAACATCAAAAAGAGTGCGCCGCCGATTCGTCCAAAGCCATACTTATTGACTTTGTTGTAACGGTTGTTCTTTTTGAGCGGAATGCAGATAAAGAAAAGCAATAGCGTAAGCGCCGACATTATCGGGAGATCGCGGCTCAAGACAGCCGGATCCATTGCACGGATCGGAGAAATCACAGCCGCAATACCCACAACGACAAGCGTGTTGAAAAGGTTCGAACCGATGACGTTTCCGACAGCAAGATCGTTTTCGCCCCTGCGGGCCGCAGCAATCGAACTGGCAAGTTCCGGAAGCGAAGTCCCCACGGCAACAATGGTAAGCCCAATGAGCAAGTCACTCACGCCAAGCGCCTGCGCCATACCGATAGCGCCCCACACCAGCATACGCGAACTCAGAATCAGAATTCCAAGTCCGACAAAAAGCCAAAGCAAGGACTTCACAATCGAAACTTTTTCGGCGGGTTCAGCATGTTCGTCTGCCAAAGCGGCCGCCTTCGCTTTTTTCCGTTGATGACGGGCCTTCAACTCCTGCCAGATATTGAACCCCATCACCGCCACAAAAGCAAGCAAAAGAACCAGACCATCTGCAAACGAGACATTGCCGTCCTTCACAAGAAGGATCGTCAAGACCGTCACCAGCACGAGAATCGGGATATCGCGGAACATCGCCTGCTTATGGACGACAAGCGGAGCAATGACCGCAGTAGCCCCCAAAATAAGGGCGATATTGGCAATGTTGGATCCGTAAGCGTTACCCAGCGCCAGTTGAGGAGAGTTGTTCAGCGCCGACAAAATCGACACGACAATTTCTGGAGCCGAGGTTCCAAAGCCAACAATCACCATCCCGATAAGGAAGGTGCTCATTCCTAAAAATTGAGCCACGCCGACGGCCCCGTCCACAAAACGGTCTGCACTCCAGACCAGGAGGATTAGGCCAACGACTATGGCAGCGATAAAAAGAATCATTGATAATTAAAATACGTAGAATGTTGCGCCAACAGTGAACGACTTGGACGTGAGAGTATTGACATGCCAATCGTCGTAGTCGTCATACTGGTTATTGATACCCCAGTTGAAGCGGGCGTCAAAGCCAACATAGCGATTTGCACGAAGGCCGAATCCAAGCACAATGGACCAGTCCAAAATCTGGCGGCTATCGTTATCGATCATATCTTCCTTGCGGTTCTGGGAACTATCCTTGGAGTATTTCAACCTCATCTTGTCGCCAACGGCAAAGGACGGCTGGACACCGACATCAAAGTAGAGGTTGGACTTTGCGCCCTTCAAGGAGAGGAGCATCGGAATCGAGATGCGATACTGGCTAAAGGACACGCGCCATTCGCCAAACACATCGCTATAGACATCATTATAGGTATTGTTGACCTTGTCATGTTCGAACATCACGCCCGTCTTGAGGGC
>CACYCC010000323.1 GCA_902772805.1 uncultured Lachnospiraceae bacterium
ACTGAGCTGACGGTTACTAATAGGTCGAGAGCTTCACTACGAGAGGTTATCCCTCGGTCACTTCTGTTTTGTATTAAGCAGTCAATGAGAATATTCACAGCGGCTCAATCGAGCCGCTGTTTATTTTTAGTTAATAATTCAATAATAACGCCAAATTAGTTTGATATTTCATTACAATATGCTATAATTTTCATAAAGTTTTTGGATGTTAACCTAACAAAACAATAAGGACAGGAGATTAATTGATGGAAACTAAGATTCTATTGGAAAATGGTACCAACGAATTAGAAGTGCTTGAGTTTTTACTTGACGGCAATTCTTACGGAATAAATGTTGCCAAGATACGAGAGATCATTTCATATACGGAGGTAACCCCTGTTCCCAATGCTCATCCCAGTATTGAAGGAATATTCATGCCGAGAGATACAATGATCACGGCGATCGATCTTAAGAACTGTTTACAGCGCGGCAAGTCAAAACCCGGCGGATTATTCATAATAACGAACTTTAACAAACTTGATATTGCGTTCCATGTTGATCAGGTGCTCGGTATTCACAGAGTTTCATGGAGTGATATCATTAAGCCCGGTGCAACGGTTTCCACTACCGAGGAAGGTATTTCTACCGGTATTGTTAAATATGATAATAAGCTTATTATCATTCTTGACTTCGAGAAGATCGTTTCCGATATCAATCCCGAGACCGGTCTTAAAACTTCTGATGTTGACGCACTTGGCGAGCGTAAGAGAAGTGATGTTCCGATACTTATCGCTGAAGATTCACTCCTTCTTAACAAACTTATCTGTGATTCTCTTAAGAAGGCCGGATATACGAATATCATTCATACCGAAAATGGTAAAGAAGCTTATGATGTTATTCAGGAATGCAAGGAAAAAGGTACTCTTGACGAACATGTAAAAGTTCTCATAACAGATATAGAGATGCCCATCATGGATGGTCACAGACTTACAAAACTCGTTAAAGAAGATGATGCTACAAAGCATATTCCGGTAGTTATTTTCTCATCTCTTGTTAATGATGAAATGAGACGTAAGGGCGAGGCACTCGGAGCCAATGCTCAGTTATCCAAGCCTGAGATCGGAAATCTTGTAATGACGATCGATAAATTAGTTCAGTAGAATGTGATAAAGAGCCGGATTTTTATCCGGCTCTTTTTTCTTTTCATTCAAAGCGTGATTTGATAATATTAAACTCATAAAGTTTCAAAATTATTGCAGATTAAGGAAGTATATATGAACAGAAAAACTGTGGCTCCGATTTATTCCATGTGTGTCCAGCCTTCATTTATAATTGGGACCAACAACGAAGACGGCACGTATAATTTTGCTCCGATAACATGGGTAAGCGCAACTCACGAAGAAGGAGACAAATACCTTCTTGTTATCAGTATGTCCGGTGATAAAACGACCAAAAAGAACGTGATCAGGACCGGAATATTCAGCGCAAACCTTGTAAATACCGCGATGTTACCGCTGATGGATTATCTGGGTTCACTTCATGCCCAAGACGGCCCCAAGAATGATATCGATTATAAAGTGGGCAGGGGTACTGTGCTCAATGTTCCGACTCTTGATGCAAGTCCGTGGGTTTATGAATGTGAAGTCGCAAAATCTGTCGAAACGGGCGATTCAACCACGTTCTTTTGCCATATACGAGGCATTCAGACGGATGAGAAACTGATATGTGAAGATCCGTTTGATGTGGATCTTACGGTATTGGATCCGGTGATATATTCGGGAAGATATCACAACATCGACCATATGATAGGAAAGATCGGAGATTTTAAAGAGATAAGAGAAGACGGATCTTCAGAAGACAGCGATATTTTGAAGGCTTTTCATAAACACCGAATGATCATGTATTTAATGTTTTTTATAGGATTGTTTGTTGCGCTGATAGGATGCGCTTATATTATGACATTTCCTATCATTATCGGTGCGGGATTGCTCATTGTACTTGCTGCTATCATATACGGTTTATTCTCCAATGCAATGACATGTCCGTATTGCGGTGAAATGTTGGGGCGCAGAGGGTTCGGAACACACTGCGAATATTGCGGAAAGAAAATATTTTAGTTTTAAACAGGTATTGTGATATGTCAGTCAAAAAAGTCAGGAAATACTTTGAAAATACAGAGATCTCAGATAAGATAATCATTCCTTCGAGGTCAAGCGCTACGGTTTATCTGGCAGCCGAGGCGCTTGGTGTCGATCCGGATATGATCGCCAAGACACTTTCTTTTTTAAATGATGACGGTCCCGTAGCTATTGTCACATCGGGCTTGAGCCGGATAGATAACAAAAAATATAAAGCGTTCTTTTTGCAAAAAGCAAAGATGATAGCACACGATGACGTTGAGGGGCTTATCGGATTTCCTCCGGGAGGAGTATGCCCGTTTGCCGTAAATGACGGGGTAAGGGTATATCTTGATGAGTCTTTGAAAAAGTATGATATAGTCTATCCCGCGGCAGGAGACGACTGCAGTGCCATAAAGATGACAATTCCTGAGCTTGAAAAGTATGTGACCAATTTCAGCGGCTGGGCAGATGTCAGCAAAATGCCCGAGGAATAAACGATTATTTAATTGCGGAGCAGGTTTGATGTTTGATGAATATGATATGTTTTTGATAGGCATAGGTGAGGAATTTGAGGAAAAAGAAAACGCATCAAAGGCCTATGAGGGACTTAAAAAAATAATAGACGGAAAGAATTATTTTATCGTATCGCTTTGCATGGACGACAGGATTTATGATGCGGGATTTGATGAAGGACGTATTGTTACTCCGCTTGGAGGAAAGCGTTTTAAACAGTGCCCGGATGCCTGTACGCATGATATTTATGAAAGTTCAAAGCTGGTTTGCCCAAACTGTGGAAAGGAACTGGTATTTAATAACATCCTTCAGGAAAATTATGTGGAAGAAGGGTATCTTCCGCAATGGGAAAAGCATAAAAAGTGGATATCCGGAACGCTTAATCATAAGTTGCTTGTTTTGGAACTTGGCGTCTCTTTAAGATTTCCGCAGATAATAAGATGGCCGTTTGAACGTATTACAATGATCAATGAGAAATCTCATATGATAAGAGTCAATGAAACCATTCCTCAGATCAATGCGGAAATATCCGAAAGAGCCGAATCTGTAAGGCAGTCATCTGTTGAATGGGCCACTTTATTATGATAAAATTAATTGTTAAGTATTATTTGGACAATATATAAGATTTATGCCCGTTTGGGGCGGTTTAATCTTTTTAATTTGATGAGGAAGACAATTTATGTCCGGAAATGAAGATTATTTAGACAATTTATTGAAAATGGCTTCGCAGGATGTCGCTCCGGATTCTGCCATCAGCAGAGTGAGCGAATTAACCAAACAGGTTGAAGAGGAAAAGGCAACTGAAGCGGAAATGGTAGCTGAAGCTGAAATTGTGGCACCGGAAGAAAATGTCGAACAGGTTGAGGAGCCTGCTGTTGAGACTTCAGATCTTGATGTTCCCGACGTTGAAATATCTTCGGACGCGGAATCCGTATCGGATGCAGATATCGATTCTTTGCTGGCATCCCTTGAAGACATTTCGGAGCCTGTATCTGAAGAGGCAGTATCGGAAGAACCTGTAATTGAAGAGCCGGTTGTTGAAGCACCAATTATCGAAGA
>CACYCC010000324.1 GCA_902772805.1 uncultured Lachnospiraceae bacterium
ATAAACGGTGTGATCCATACAGGACAGTAAAAAACAACCCGGAGCGATCCGGGTTGTTATACTTTCTATTTCTCAAGTTCTTTCATGACACTTAAATATGCCGGTCTGATGATCTTATTCATGCAGATAAGTTCCTCGATACGGTGAGCGCTCCAGCCTACGATCCTGGCGATCGCAAAAAGCGGGGTATAGAGTTCAGCTGGAATACCCAGCATGTCATATACAAAACCACTGTAGAAATCGACGTTCGGACAGACTCCCTTGTAGATATGACGGCTTTGGTTTATGAGACTGATGCCCTCTTCTTCCACCATATTGTATAGAGCCATGTTTTTGTCCATATCCTTGGAATGTGCAAGTTTCTCGACATATCCCTTAAATATCACCTCACGCGGATCGGAAAGTGAATAAACCGCATGACCCAGACCGTAGATGATCCCCTTATTGTCAAAAGCTTTACCTTCCAATATCTTTTTAAGATAAGCCCTGATCTCATCGCGGTCTTCAATATCACTTACGTTTTCACGGATGTTCTTCATCATTTCCATGACTTTGATATTGGCACCGCCGTGCTTGGGACCTTTGAGCGATGACATTCCCGCTGCGATCGCCGAATACGTATCGGTTCCGGCGGATGTTACCACTCTTGTCGTAAAGGTTGAATTGTTGCCGCCACCGTGCTCCACATGGAGGATCAGCGCGATATCAAGTATCTTGGCCTCAAGTTCGGTAAATTTCTTGTCCGGCCTTAACATCATAAGAATGTTTTCGGCGGTCGAAAGCGCCTGGGAAGGTCTGTGTATATACATACTTTCATAGTTTTCAAAATGATTGTATGCATGATAACCGTAGATCGCCAGCATCGGGAACTGTGCGATCAGCAGTAAACATTGCCTTATCGAGTCCTCAAGTTCCGTTGAGGCAACGTTTTTATCATATGAAGCTAACGTCAGTATACTGCGCGTCATACTGTTCATGATGTCTTTGGAAGGAGCCTTCATGATGACATCACGTGTAAAGTTTGTGGGAAGCGTCCTGTTCTGTGCGATAACCTTGGAAAATTCAAGATATTCTTCTTCATTCGGCTTTTCACCAAAAAGAATGAGATAGGCGATCCTTTCAAATCCGAAGGAATCGGGAGCGATCTCGTCGATAAGTGAATTTACCTTGTATCCGCGATACCACAGTTCACCTTCAACGGGCGTTTTGACCCCGTCGATCTTTTTGAATGCAACGATTTCTGAAATATTGGTAAGACCCGTCAAGACACCTTTACCCTCAAGGTCTCTTAAGCCACGGTAGACATGATGCTGTTGATACAGATCTTCGGAAATGGTGTCGTTGGCAAGACATAAACCGGTCTTGGCGGCAGAATATTCTGAGATATTGATCTTTTTCATGAGCATAACCCCTCATATGTACTGTTCTTTGGCGAGTAACATGTATAATTATACTAAAAGCAAGGGGTTTGCTCAATAAATGTAATATAAACTATTTGTGAACAAATAAATATTTAAAATATTAGAGTCTCCTTGCATTTTCTTTCAATCATCCAGCGCCCTGATAGCCTCTAAACATTTGTTTATGGGAGTATCATTTTTTACACAGATCAGATCGGGAACCGTACCTTTCACGGCATCGCATTCACCTCTGTCATTTTCTGCCGCTACGTATGAAAATCTTACGAGAAGACCCGAATCCGGCAACAGTAATAAAAGCGGGGTCGCTCCCATTCCGTCGCCTAAAGTCTTATACCCTACAACCGTCGCCCATCCTGTTTTTTTGCAAAAATATACAAACCACTCTGCCGATGAAAACACTCTCCCGTCAACCAACACCCAGCGCCTTATATCATTATAGGGTGTATCGGTTCCGGTTTTCGGTATTACAGTGCTAAACTCATAATATCTGTCCAGTCCGTAGTCTTTTACCCATTCCGGAACGTTGTCCGATCCATCGACAGGATATGATGATCCGGCCGGCATAAATCGGTCAATAAGATCTGATGATTTAAAATATTGTCTGCAAGGGTATTCGTAGCTGCCTCCAAACGGTTCTACAAGAACATCCTCCCAATAAAATGTGCTTCCTCCCGTATTTCCGGTTATATCAAAAATCACATTCTCAGTATCGGGATATTTTGTCAGTGAGTCATATACCAGGTTTCTGTCCCGATCGATCAATGCATGATCAAAAGAAGATATTTTGATATATAAAGCATTGCAGTCATCATAATACTTTACGGACGGAACATGGTATGAATCAGATACGGATCCTTCATATGTTTCAGAACTAACGGGGGGAACATATATATCGGATAATCTCGGATCCTGCAATATTGAAGCAAACGGTGGCACCCACTCATCCGATGCAAGATCATTATTTAAAACATACAGATAATAATATGATTGATAAGAAGCATTTGATAACAGTTCAAGGTGTGCAAAACCCCCGAGTTCCCGTGTCAATCGCTGAATGAGGCTTGCAAATTTGCTTTCGCTTTCAATCGTGATAACCTCGGCAGCATAGCTTTTATACAGTTCTTCCATATCCCGGGTTTCATTAAGGTACTCATAATACGGATAACTGTTCCTAAGCGCATCCCACAATACATCGTAATCACTCATATACGGTGCATCGCTCATCACATCGTTTGTTTGGGCTGAATCGGTTTTGGTAT
>CACYCC010000325.1 GCA_902772805.1 uncultured Lachnospiraceae bacterium
CCGGCGAGAGTGACGATATAGGCGGATGCGCCTTTCTTTTCAAGATGAAATCCGTCCGTTTCCTCGACCATCTTGGAAAGAGTGCTGTATCCGTAATCACGCGAGTCAAAGTCGGGATATCTGGCATTTATCTTGCTGCCGATCTCGCCAAGATGCGTCTTGCGTCCGTTGTTGTCGTTGTCGTTTATGATATCGCGCATGAGCGAGATGACAAACTTCTTGTCAAGAGCCTCTCTCTTGGAAGGAGAAGACTTTTTGCCGTTTCCGGGTTTGCTCACATCTTCACGCTCGATAAGGTTTTCCAGGGTAATGAACTTATCGCAGGCCATACGGATCGAACGGGGGGATTTCTCTTCTCCCATCACGATCACATACATTCTGGATTCTCTTAAGCGGCTGGCAAGTCTTGTAAAATCGCCGTCGCTCGACACAATACAGAATCCGTCAACACCGCCGGTATAAAGAATATCCATGGCGTCGATGATAAGCGCCGAATCCGAAGAATTTTTGCCCACGGTGTTCTCGTACTGCTGGATGGGCGTAAGGGAATTATCCCTCAGTACATCCTTCCATGTCTTTTTGCGTGTTTCGGTGAAATCACCGTAAATACGTCTGTAAGATATGCTTCCGTATTTCGTTGTTATCTCTTCTATTATCGCACCGAGATATTTGGGTGATACATTGTCCGCATCTATCAAAAGTGCGAATACTTTGTTTTCTTTTTCCATCATTAAACCTGTTGGGGATATATCAATATGCGAAAGGAGTCATTCCGAGTATCGAACCGTCGCTGCAGTCTATTACATAGCAGTCCGAAAGATACTCTGCCCACTGATCCTTGGACAAATAGGAGATCGGGTAATTATCGCAATCGCCGTTCCAGTAGTTGTAGTAATAATTAGCCTCATCTATGAATGCCGCGTTGTCGTTGGGGATATACGTGGTCTCGATCAGGAAATACTCACCCGATCCGTACCATGTTTCCACTGCGACCTGAGCGTGTCCGGGAGGCAGGATAAGCATTGTGTGCATGCCGGCACTCTGAAGCGCGCTCGCGATAACAAGCGACGTTTCAATACAGAGTCCCGTTTTACGTTCAAGCACCTGATCGGGGAAAAGAATGTGCTGATCCGCATTGTCGATCGAGAATACATCCATCGTATATCTGACGTTTGCTTCCGACAGTGCTCTCATAAGAGCCGCAGTCTGAAGATATGTGGTCAGAAACTCCGCTGTCACCTCGTCACCGCTGTCGTAATAGCCGTCGCCGAGATAATCATAATTGAAGAACGGTCCCTGATATCCCACAAGTGAATTCATCTGATTGTCGGACATATATGTCATGATGTCGATCGAATCTCTCTTAAGATCCGCGATCGCTTCCGAATCGGGAGCCAGGAAACAGAGTATGTTGTCCTGGGTGATCGTTCCGAACTCATCTGTGTACCATACAAAATCGTTACGGCTTGCGATATGTACGGGGAAGGACTGTTCGTCGATCATCGCACCGGTTCCTTTTTCCCTGATGCTCACCTTGATCTGAGAATCCTTGGCGGTATCGAGGTTAAGTTTTTCCTCGGCTGCAGGGGGCTTGATGTTGAGTACGGTAAGCGCTGAACCTATGTGGTAACTCTGCGAATAAACCTGGGAAAGACCGGGTATCTGACACTCTATGACTACATCTTTGGATCCGCTCATACAACCGAGTTCGACGGTTAAGAAACTGTCGTACGTGTTGTACAAAGAGGGATAGATCATGTTTATATGATCATACTTGGGAGAAGTCAGTACGTTTTCGATATCATAGTTGAACACATAGTTTTCGGCATTCTTGTCTGTCATCGATGTAACATCGTTTAACTCAACGATTATACGGTCGGCCAGATCCGCCTGATCGATCGCAAAAGCAAGTTCATCGATAACGATATCCGTTAAGTGCTCGCTTTCATTGGTAAATACCGTAACAAACCTTTCGAGATGATTGTTGGCGGATGACTGACGGAGACTGTCATCAAGCTGATCTGCTTCGTCGGTCCTGTAAATATATGTCTCCAGAAAATCTATGGATTTTCCGATCTTGGCCCATGAATCCTTAAGATTATCGGGACAGCTGATCGCATAGTAACTGTCTACAAAAGACGAATAGATCGAGAACATGTCCGAGCTGTCGATCGATTCCGACAGAGCCATAAAATCAAGTATAAATACAAGATTTTTATATACGTCATCAAGACAGAGCTGATAAAGACCGTATGCGTCATTGCAGGCCTTGCTGACATTTGAAGGAAGACCGTTTATCTGAGTGATACGGTATTTCTGGTCTGAGAGATCATCGTAAAGTTTTTCGGTGGCAGCCATAAAGGCTTCAAAATCATCGGGATCCGATAATTCCCATTCGGATACCGAGGCATCGGTTTCATCAAGTATAGCCTTAAGATCTTTTAATGCCCTGTGAGTTGAGGATTTTGAAGGTTTTTTGGTATCATCATCCGAAGTTTCTCTTCCGGAATTCACGGAAGCGGTGGTATCCCTGTTCTTTAAAGTGAATACAAGGATACCTATTACCGCCAGGGCGATCACGCCGAATACCACCGCGAGTATCACAGGAAGTCTGTTCTTTTTACCGGGCGCAGGCGCAGCCTGCGGCTGCATGGGCTGCATCACGGGCTGCGGTTGCGGCTGCGGTGCAGATGCCGGCTGCATCACAGGCTGTGGCTGTGGCTGCGGTGCAGGTGCCGGCTGCATCACAGGCTGCGGCTGTGGTGTAGATGCCGGCTGCATTACGGGCTGTGGCTGCGGCTGCGGTATAGGTGTCTGCTGCGGTGAGGGTTGCACCGGAGTCTGTACCGTACTGTATATTATTTTTTCTCCGCAGTTTGTACAGAATTTAACTCCGTCTTCTACTGCCATACCGCATTTGCCGCAGATCATTTGCCTGTCACCTCATCCG
>CACYCC010000326.1 GCA_902772805.1 uncultured Lachnospiraceae bacterium
CAGGGAATAGGTACTTCGATGCTTCAGATGGGAAATATCGTTAAAAACCCGCGTGTCTGGATAGCTCCGACACTTGCTTCGGCGATAACCGGCCCCATCGCAACATGCGTATTCAAGATGCAGATGAACGGCTCACCCATTTCATCGGGTATGGGAACATGCGGATTTGTGGGACCTCTCGGTGTATATACGGGCTGGGTAAACGATATCGCGGCAGGAACCAAGGCCTCGATAACGGGCTTTGACTGGCTCGGACTTGTGCTGATATGCCTGGTACTTCCGGCAGTCCTGTCACTTCTTATACACGCGGTTGTCAGGAAACTCGGCTGGGTCAAAGACGGCGACTTAAAGATCTGAGTCACGGGGAGTCACAGCGACGGTTCTTTAGACTTACGGAGGACGAAAAAATGCAATACAGAGAAGATAAATACGGCAACAAACTTTCGATGCTCGGTTTCGGATGCATGCGTTTTACCAAAAACGGAAACTCAATAGACATAGATAAGGCCGAAAAAGAGATCATGGCTGCCATAGAGGCGGGAGTCAATTATTTTGACACGGCTTACGTATACTCGGGAAGCGAAGCCGCCATCGGTGAGATATTTGAGCGAAATCACATACGAGAGAAGATCAATATCGCCACAAAACTGCCTCAGTACATGATAAACAACCGTGCGGGGCTTGATAAGTATTTCAGCGAAGAACTTTCGCGCCTTCGTACCGACTACATCGATTATTACCTCATGCACCACCTGACCGATGTTGCCATGTGGGAGAAACTAAAGGATGTGGGGATAATCGACTGGATAAGGCAAAAGAAAGAGGCCGGCATCATCAGAAACATCGGCTTTTCCTATCACGGAAACACCGATAATTTCCTTAAGATCCTAAACGATTATGACTGGGATTTCTGTCAGATACAGTACAACTATCTCGACGAGGTATCGCAGGCAGGAGCCGACGGATTAAGGGCGGCATACGAAAAGCACATTCCCGTTATCATCATGGAGCCCCTTCGCGGCGGAAAACTCGTCAATATGCTTCCGGAAGGCGCTTTAAAAGCCATGCGTGAAAGCGGCAGGGGATGGTCGCCGGCAGAGTGGGCGTTCAGATGGCTTTACGATCAGCCCGAAGTTACCGTAGTTTTATCCGGCATGAATTCTATTGATATGGTAAAAGAAAACTGTCGAATCGCCTCAGAGACCGAAGAAGGTTCCATGACGGTCGAAGACTTTAATGTCTTAAAGACAGTTGTAGACGAGATAAAGGCACACGAAAAAGTGGGTTGTACGGGATGCAGATACTGTATGCCGTGTCCGAAAGGCGTTGATATCCCCGGGATCTTCAGGTGTTATAACGCGATGTATACGGAAGGCAAGAGCGATGGACGTTTCCAGTTTGCCCAGACAGTGGGACTTACCGAAGAGCCTTCTTTTGCCTCACAATGCATACAGTGCGGCAAGTGCGAAAAACACTGTCCGCAGAATATCCCGATCAGGGAAAAATTAAAGGAAGCAGACAAAGCTTTGCGTCCGCTTCCCTATAAGATCGGTATAAATGTAGTCAGAAAATTCATGTTCAGGAAACGTAAAAAGAACAAAGAATCCTGATCATTCGACGTATTGTCCGTAGAAAAGGATTTCGGAGTCGTCGGTCATGAGCATGTATTTAAAGGGCCTGTCGGCGATAAACTCCATTATCTTGGGTTCTCCCGGTGCAGTTCCTTCCGTCATCATAATGACTGTGGCGGCTGCGGCTTCGATTCCCTTTTCATCGACTTTGATCTTGGTCTTCTGGATGATATCGGTTATGTACATTGCCATTTCTTCGCTCATAAGTGAAAAATCGGCGTTTTCGTTAAAGGCACTGTTGCAGCCACGGGCTTTGCAGAACTCAATAAGCTCATTGTCTGAAAATGAAGTCTCGCATTCGAATTTGGGAAGAGTGACCGCAACTTCTTCGTATGAAGCCTTTGATAATGCAGTCCTTATATCATCAATTTCTCCCAGTACAAATACGGCATTGATCCCGCCGTTCATCGGAAGAACGACGAGCTTACCGTTCTTGTCTTCGTAATATCTGAACTTTTCCTGCTGATGCATAAAATCTTTTTTGACGGTCTTGCCGAAAGCGGTGGTGAAATCGCCTTCTTTTGTGGCACCTTCGTAGAAATCGTTTATCCAGGAAGTTCTGAGGTAAACGGTATTGACGAGTATCAGGTCGGCTTTTGAAAGGTCGTTGCTGATCGAGGGGATAAGACCGTTTGTATTTTTGTTGATCCACTCATTTACGGTATCGGTTATCTTTTTTTCCGATACGTTGTCTGCGGTCGCACCGAAATGCTTGCTTACATAGTCAATATATTCTTTGGAAAGTTTGCCGCTTGCCTTGGTGTTTCTCCAGACTGAGTTTTCTATATCAAAGGCTCCGTCGGGCTCATCGGCATCCTCTCCGTAGTAATCCTTATACTCTTCAAAATCTGTTTTGGCCTGCTTGAGCCAATCCTCATAAGATTTAACCGAATTTTCAACGCTTTCGTACCATGCAAGCAGTTCGTCCATATCGGAAAATCCCATGGTTTTTAAAAGTTCGTCTTTGGTCTCACCGTCTGCACCTGAAACGGCCAGTGCGAGGGCTGCTCTGAAGGACGTGGGAGAGATGAGATAGTTTTTATCTTTAAAACCGTTCGCTTCCATAAAAGCCACAAGGGAAGCGGTAAAATCCC
>CACYCC010000327.1 GCA_902772805.1 uncultured Lachnospiraceae bacterium
ATGGCTTATACTTTCGGGGTAGTCTCAAGAAGATATCGAATAATTTCTTCCAGTTTCCTTCGATACTTTGTATCTGGAAAACACGCCAAACTGTTTATGGCTGCAGATGCGTATGTATGTATCTTTTCATAGGTGTATTCAAATCCACCAGCTCTTGTAATTAGTTCATTAATCTTTTCATCATCAACATGCTCATAGTCGCCAATTCTTGCACTTTCCGCATTTCTTTTAAGCTCCTCTCCACATTCGGGATTGACAAAAGTATAAATTGCCGGAAGCGTATAATATCCAAACTTGAAATCATTATGCACAGTCTTCAATGAAATTTTCCTAGTAGAGACAAAATCCATTAAATCGTCTCGCATCTGAAAAAGCAGTCCAAAATTAGTTGCATACTCGCCAATCGCATACCTTTCGGTCTCATCACATCCACCAATATGGGCTCCCGGAACGCAAGCGATTCGGAACATAGAGCTGGTTTTTCCGATGATATTACTGATATACTGTTCCTCTGTAATGTCATAGTTCCATCGATTGTCAAACTGAGCAAGTTCCCCGTCACACATCACTTCGAGGTTTTGGAACATATCCCTATACCAAGGCTTCAGTCGAAGTTTGGTCCGTCCAAGGGTTACAAAGATCATAAAATCACCGGCATACACTGCCATTTCACGGTTAAATTTTTTTTGGACTGTTAACTGACCTCGACGTTCATCGGCATTGTCGATTACATCATCATGAATCAGGGATGCTGTGTGTGCAATTTCAACAACTGCAGCCATTTCCGTTGCATCTTTTTTCTTCCCCTTAAGTTTAGAACACAAAAGTGTAAGAATAGGCCTGATTTGTTTTCCCCGCGATGCCAAAACCCAGTCAATTACTTTCTGCATCGAAGCATTGTTTGACCTACACAATGTTTCTATATGCCTATTTACCTTGACAAGATCTCTATTTATCTCCTGCATGTCATCAAATGAAATCATTTTTTCTCTAAATCCACCTTTTATTTCTCTTTCTTATTGAAAGGCTCTTAATCGCCCTTTTCTTTGATTGATTTCTTTAGCTTACTGACTAACAGCGCACTACCGCGCAAATACAAAACATTAAATCCAAGTCCACCAATGAACCCGGTTATCAATCGCCTGTTGTTATTGGATTGTTTAATATTCAGGAACTGTAATAACCAATCAACCAACATAATAAAGCACATGTTCAAGCATATGACCGTTGACAGGTTCTTTTTCACGAAACAATACACCGAAAGGGGAAACGATGCAATTACTCCTGTGCATCTCGCACACACGGGAAACTGATAGCCCTTATAAGCAAAACTACGCTCCGGTATCTGATGACACCCCAAATAATGTCCGACCTTCATTAAACGCATCCAGCGCCTGTCATTATCTGAGATTATCATATAGAGAACTTATTTCCACAGTCAGGGCAATACCAAAAGTTAGTAGTCGTAATTTGTTTGCCCTTCCCACATGCCCCGCAAAGCACACCAATAGGTCCAAAGCAGATGGCGCCTAAACAGCCTTTGCCGGCGCTGAAATCTTTTCCTTTGCTTGTCGTTTCGCTCAACAACTGACAGTTCTCTTTTCCACATTTAGGACATTGCATATAAAAGACCTCCTCGTTAGGGTTTTTTATTAGTACTCCTGTCAAGGAGTGCTAATATCCGATATGCGTAGTATATCGGACGCCTTCGATTTGCCTTTTGTTTTTGACAAATCTTGTTGCAGCCTACTTGATTCACAATTCTCCGAAATTCCACACAAAAAGGGCGCTTCCGATTGTCCGGAAGCGCCCCCTGTAAGCTTCTTCTGTGGTTTTTCAGGCGTCCTCTTCATCATTGAAAAGATACATTCCTAACCTGTTCTCTTCCCTCTCCTCTCTCCGATATTCACTGTCATCCCAGTTGTATGTATATTCTCCGCGGTCAATGCTGAATCCATCTCTCTCGATATACTCATATTCTCCGGTCTCATAGTCAAACACATATTTTGCCATAATTACATCACCCCCAAAACATACTGTAACATCTCGAAAGCAGCTTGTTTCTTTGCGTCCTTCTTCGATGAAGATTCCGCAGATGTAGTATACTCAACGCCCTCTATGTTACACTTACAATTCCAAATCGGGTTGCCGTCATTGTCATATGTTTCCTGAAAACCATACTCCGGCAGAGGAAAGCGCCCCCTTCTAGCAAGGATCTCCAATTGGCTGATAGAATCATTCTTATTAGGATTCTCTATCTCATCCCGGATTGTC
>CACYCC010000328.1 GCA_902772805.1 uncultured Lachnospiraceae bacterium
GATCATGATGATGTCAGCCTTTTTGGCTGCTTCTGCTGCGGTGTACACTTCAAATCCCTGTGCAACTGCCTTGTCCCATGATTTTGAACCTTCGTAAAGACCGATGATAACATGACATCCCGAATCCTTAAGGTTAAGTGCATGTGCATGACCCTGACTGCCGTATCCGATGATGGCTATTGTCTTTCCGTTTAAAAGATCAAGGTTGCAATCCTGCTGATAAAAAATCTTTGCCATTTCTGGTATCCTCCTAAAATGTTTTGAATATGTTTACTTTCGTATGGCTACGGAAGATAAGTAACGTTTTCTATACCTCTTGCGAGTCCCGCGATACCGGTTCTTGCAAGTTCAAGTATCTCGTATCCTTCCAAAAGACCGATAAACGCATCGATCTTTTCCTGGTCGCCGGTAAGCTCGATTATTAGCGTCTGAGGGCCTACATCTATGATATTTGCCCTGAATATGTCGGCGATCGAAATAACGCCCTGTCTGTTGGCGGCATCTGCTTTTACTTTTATGAGTGCAAGTTCTCTGTATACGGATTTTTCGGGTTCAAGTTCCTTGATGTCTTCGACATCAACAAGCTTTGCAACCTGCTTTTCGATCTGTTCGAGCACATCCTCGTCACCGTTCGTGACTATGGTGATGCGGGTATACTTGGGATTTGCCGTAACACCTGCGGTTATACTTTCAATGTTGTATCCGCGTCTTGAAAAAAGACCGGAAATACGGCTTAAAACACCTGATGTATTGTCTACAAGAAGCTGAAATACTTTTCTTTTCATATTATTATTTTCCTTGATAAGTGCTGTGTATCATTGTATACACGAGCGGGATAAAAGTCAATCCTAAACGGACCTGCTTTTTTACTTAAAAACCACTGTCATTTACGCTTCATTGCACTTTGAAAGCGCCAGGGTTCCGGTGCGGGCTACTTCAACAACCGAGAAGCCCGATAACATCGATCTGAACACGGCGATCTTTTCGGGTGTATCACATATCTGCATCATAATGAGACTCTTGGACATATCCACGATCTCCGCCGAACAGATCTCGCATATCTCAAGGATATCCTTGCGGTTATTCTTGTTGTACTTAACCTTGATCAGCATCATCTCACGGGCGATGGCCTGTTCTTCCCCAAAGGTCTTTACCTTGATGACATCGAGTTTTTTGTTGAGCTGCTTTTCTATCTGCTCAAGCGTTCTTTCGTCACCGGAACTTACGATCGTCATATTGGATACTTCGGGATCGAAGGTTTCTCCAACGACAAGAGAATCGATATTAAAACATCTGCGGGCAAACAGTCCGGAAACCTTGCTGAGTACACCGGATCGGTTTTCTACCATTACTGAATATATCTTTTTCATAATAGTCTCCTATCCCTTTACGACATCGGCGGGATTGATATTGACTTCCATGATACCCGGTCTTTCGGATCTTAAGAAATCATCTATAAAGGAAAGTTATTCGTCATAAGTGATCTTTCGATAATCAAAATCATATGCTTCCGCAAGAAGCTTAAGATTCGGATAGTCGTTAAGTTCAACGACCGAATAGTTGTCTTTGTAAGTGAAATGCTGGTATTCACGCACCATTCCAAGATATCCGTTCTTGAATACGATGATCTTGATGTTGGCGTTTTCCTGCTTGACTGTCGCCATTTCACACATGGACATCTGTAAAGACCCGTCACCGCAGACAGCAACTACCTGCTTTAACGGATTGGCAAGCTTGGCGCCGAGCGCTGCGGGAATGGAATATCCCATTGTACCCATACCGCCGCTGGTTAAGAACTTACCCTTTTTAACGATATGATATGCACAGCTGAATATCTGGTTCTGTCCCACATCCGCAACATATATCGCATCATCGGGAAGTTTATCCGACAAAGCCTCGATAAACTCCTTGGGATTTACATATTTTGAATCGGCAAAACGGTTATCTTTAAGCGTTTCCTTAAGGTCCTTTAAATGATCTATCCATTCGGAATCGGAAACATCGATCTTTTCTTTGTTAAGATCTTCAAGTATTGCCTTGGCATCTCCGACTATCGGGATCGTGGGACCGCAGTTTTTACCTATCTCGGCAGGATCCACATCCATATGGATAAGCACTTTGTTTTCGGTCAGGAAATCGGGCTGATTTACAGCTCTGTCGGCCACTCTTGCGCCCATCATGACGAGTGTGTCACATTCCGCCATTGCTTTATTGGCATAGGGTTTACCGTTATTTCCCACCATTCCGAAATAAAGTTCGTGTTTAGTAGGCATGGCGCCTATTCCCATCATGGTGGAAACTACGGGAATCCTGTTCTTTTCAACAAATTCAAGAAGTTCGGGCTGACAATCCGAAAGTGCTATACCGCCGCCTACGCATATAAGAGGCTTTTTGGCCTTTTCGATCGCCGCACACATACGCTTAAGCTGAAGTGCGTTACCCTTGACCGTAGGTTTATAAGTACGCATCTTAACTTCCGAGGGATATTCGAATTTCTTGATGACCGCATTCTGTATATCAATGGGCACATCGATAAGGACAGGGCCTTTACGTCCCGTCATCGCGATATGAAATGCCTCTTTGAATATTCTGGGAATATCGTTTACATCTTTGACAAGATAACTGTATTTAACGAAACTTTCCGCTGCGCCCGTTACATCTGCTTCCTGGAAAACATCGGAACCAAGGAGTGCGGAATTTACCTGTCCGGTAATGCAGATAAGCGGAATACTGTCGGCAAAAGCGGTCGCTATTCCGGTAAGAAGGTTTGTGGCACCGGGGCCTGAAGTTACGGCACATACACCGGGCTTTTTGGTGGTACGCGCAAGACCGCTTGCCATATGAGCGGCGTTCTGTTCGGTACGCACCAAAACGGTCTTAATATCTGATGAAAGTATCGAATTATAGAAGGGGCAGATGGCAACCCCGGGATAACCGAAAACATAATCAACTTTCTCGGCTTCAAGACATTTAATTATGGCATCAGCACCGTTCATAGCTTAGTTGTCTCCCATTGTTTTTTTATGCCTGATGTGTTACTATTCTAAAGGCGGTCTGACCGCATCAAGTAACTGTCGGAGGATAAATCCTTGAAAAGGTTTATAGTTTTAATTTCAACGTTAGTACTTATAATATCATCATTCGCAGGCTGTGGCAACGAAGCCGGCAATGACAACAGTGATTATAAAAAGCAGATGACTTCATTCTTTGAAAATGTTCAAAAGCTCGATGAACAGATGAACGCTCTCGATCCCGAAAGCGAAACGAGCATATCCGATCTGTTTGCACTTCTTACTCAGCTTGAAGAACAGTTCAAGAACTTTTCCGAGATCGAAGTACCCGAAGAATATATCGTTACCGAATCGCTTGCCGATGAAGCTTACGATTATATGAAGGAAGCCAACGAATACTTCCATCAGTCTTTCTCAGAGAATTCATATAACGAATATACGCTTGAAGCCGCCATGGAATGTTATGCAAGAGCCAACAAGCGTATGCACTACGTTATAGATATCATCCACGGAAAGCTTCCCGATGATGAAAACATCACTTACGAATAAAACTAAGAAAGTCTTGACTTGATAGCCGCAAAGAACTCCTTGGTGTTTACGGACTTAACGTTATCAAGTGTACAGATCCTGGTAAGATCGGGAGTCATCACACCCGATTCAATAGTATCAATAATGGCTTTTTCAAGCTTTTCACCGAATGCGGTGAGCTCGGGATTATTATCGAGTTCGCCGCGTTTTTTAAATGCTCCTGTCCAGGCGAATATCGAAGCTACAGGGTTTGTCTTGGGTTCTTCACCGTCAAGATACCTGTAGTAATGCTTCTGCACCGTTCCGTGAGCGGCTTCGTACTCAAATACACCCTTAGGCGATACAAGCACACTCGTCATCATGGAAAGTGAGCCGAATGCCGATGATACCATGTCACTCATGACATCACCGTCATAATTCTTACACGCCCATATAAAGCCGCCTTCGGTCTTCATGACTCTTGCAACCGCATCATCGATAAGTGTGTAGAAATATTCGATGCCGGCTTTCTCAAAGCGTTCTTTGTACTCGTTTTCGTAAAGATCCGCAAATATATCCTTAAAGGTATGATCGTATTTCTTGGAGATCGTATCCTTGGTCGCAAACCAGAGATCCTGCTTGGTCTCAAGAGCATAATCAAAACATGCATGAGCAAAGCTTGTGATCGATGCTTCCGTATTATGCATTCCCTGAAGCACTCCGGGGCCTTTAAACTCGTGAATGAGCTCTTTGGTGACCGTTCCGTCTTCCGCGGTAAATACAAGTTCTGCCTTACCGGGACCGGGAACCTTTATCTCTGCGTTTTTGTAGACATCGCCGTAAGCATGTCTTGCGAGAGTGATGGGCTTTTTCCAGCAGGAAACCACCGGATCGATACCCTTTACAACGATGGGTGCTCTGAAGACCGTACCGTCAAGGATGGACCTGATGGTACCGTTGGGGCTCTTCCACATTTCTTTTAAGTCATACTCTTTGACTCTTGCCGCATTGGGTGTAATGGTGGCACATTTAACGGCCACACCGTATTTAAGAGTCGCATTGGCGCTGTCAACCGTAACCTGATCGTTTGTCTCGTTTCTGTGTTTAAGTCCGAGATCGTAATATTCAGTCTTAAGATCCACATACGGCAGGATAAGTTCATCCTTGATCATCTGCCATAAGATCCTGGTCATTTCATCGCCGTCCATCTCTACGAGCGGCGTTGTCATCTGTATTTTACTCATTTGAATAAGCCTCCTTAAGACCGTTTTTTACCATATTTTCATAGGCATTGTGGATATGAAGCGTAGCAAGTTCGTCGGCACGTTTGGCATCTTTGTCACGGATCGCTTCCATGATCGCCTGATGCTCGGCATTGCTGGCAAGAGATCTGTCTATCGTGGAAAGTGTCTTTTTACGCACTCTCATAACGTACTGATGATAATCTCTTAAGTTATGCTCCAATATCTTTGAATTGCATGCTTCGTACATTATCTCGTGAAATCTTGAGTCAAGCTCTGACATCTGCTCAAAATGTCCTCTCTCGGCATGGAATTTGGCAAGATAGATGTTTTCTTCCATTTCCTCGAGCTGCTCTTTGGTGATGTGCTCGCATGCCCATGCAGCGCAAAGGCCTTCCAGTTTTGAACGGATCATATAGATGTCCTTGACATCGTTCATGGTGATACCGGTCACATAAGCGCCTTTGTTGGGTATTATCTGGATAAGCCCCTCAAGTTCAAGCTGTCTGAACGCTTCACGCACGGGAGTTCTGGAAACACCCAGTTCCTCGCCGATGGCTATTTCCTTGAGCTCATCGTTTTCTTTGTACTTACCCGACAGTATATCTTCCCTGACCTTATTGAACACACGGCCTCTCAATGAATACTTATCGGTGACTTCCTGCTTCAGATCGAATTCCTGCATAAGTTTTCAACTCCCAATTCTTTTGAATATCTGTCAATAGCTTCAAAAAGTTCATCGTCGGTCATTACGGTCACACGACCGCCTGCGTACTGCTCGTCAACCCAGCCCTTAACGGCCTTTACGAGATCGCAGTTTTTATCAAGTGCATCGTCGCCTGTTAATTTAAATTTGGTATTGATCCAGTGAGCGATACCTGCAAGTCCCGAAGTGTTGGAAATAGCACATATTACGGGACGGTTAAGGAATTTCTCAGTATCAAATATGTTATAGATCTCTTCGTTTTTAAGAAGCCCGTCGGCATGAACACCTGCTCTTGTGACATTGAAGTTCTTGCCTACAAAAGGTGTTCTCTCGGGGATATGATATCCGATCTCTTTTTCGTAATACTCGGCAAGTTCGGTGATGACCGTTGTATCCATGCCGTTAAGATCGCCCTTTAACTGAGCGTACTCAAATACCATGGCTTCAAGAGGTGTGTTACCGGTACGCTCTCCGATACCGAAAAGTGAAGTGTTGACTGCCGAACAGCCGTAAAGCCATGCGGTTGTGGCATTAACAACAGCCTTGTAGAAGTCGTTGTGCCCGTGCCACTCCAAAAGTTCATGAGGCACGCCCGCATGAGTATAAAGCGCATAAATGATACCCTGTACGGATCTGGGAATAACGGCACCGGAAAAGTTTACGCCGTAACCCATCGTATCGCATGCACGGATCTTGATCGGTATCTTATATTCGTCCATCAGCTTCATGAGTTCAAGACAGAACGGAACAACATAACCGTAAATATCGGCTCTTGTGATATCCTCAAGGTGACATCTTACGGAAATACCCTGGTCGAGGCAATCGTGAACAACCGACAGGTAATGCTCCATTGCCTGTTTACGTGTCATCTTAAGTTTCATAAAAATATGGTAGTCCGAACAGCTTACCAGGATACCGGTCTCTTTCATGCCAATTTCTTTGACAAGTTTGAAGTCTTCCTTGCTGGCACGTATCCAGCTTGTAACTTCGGGGAACTTATATCCTCTTTCCATACATTTATAGACAGCATCACGGTCTTTCTGTGAGTATAAAAAGAACTCGCTCTGTCTGATCATACCGTTCGGGCCACCCAGACGGTGAAGATAATCATAGATCTTTACTATCTGCTCGGTAGTATAAGGTGCTCTTGACTGCTGTCCGTCTCTGAATGTCGTATCGGTTATCCAGATATCCTTGGGAACGTTGTGAGGCACGATACGGTCGTTGAAAGGGATCTTGGGAATTTCCGAATAAGGGAACATGTTCCTGAAAACGTTGGGTTTTTTAACGTCGTCAAGGATATACATGTGTTCTTCGATCTGTAACAGATTATTGTGTTCATTTAATGTTACGGGACGATTTGAAAAGATCTCCGTAGAATGATCGTCGGTATTGATGATCTCATTAAAGCTGTTATTGTTTAACATTTCCTCTCCATTCCGCGTCGGCAGGCTGTATTTATCGCCGGCACAAAAGTTTTGATCAAAAATACATTTTTGTATTGCGTATAATTGTATACAATCATACCACGGAAAGAATGTAAAAGCAAATACGAAATGATATAAAAATAACAGAATAAAATCCCCCGCAAAAAAAGCACTGCGAAGATCCGCAGTGCCCGTTTTGATATCATTATACGATTGTATTTTTGCTTCAGATCACTGTCCTCTTACGTATCAGTATGAGCGCAAGTCCCGCCAGGAAAAGTCCTATCGAAAGAACGGTCTTGGGATTGACGGGATCGCCCGTATCGGGTGAGGCATCAAGTCCGGTTCCCGTAGATGCGGACTGGGGAAGTGCATACATTCCGTAATGACCGGTATGTGAGATATTGAATTTAACACACAGTTTTCCTTCATTTTCAATGACACTGTATGAAAGATCCTCAAGCTGACCGTCGTCATCGGTACATATCACGTGAAGGTTCTGTGTGGGTATATTTGAAGGCAGCGACATAATCACGGAAAGTTTCTGCTTTCCGAACTTTGAAAGCCATACTTCACTGTCTGTTTCTTTGAGCATTATGTCATATGTAAAGAGATTGCCAGGAACCGAGTCTCCGTATACTCTCTTATATGCGTTTCTCACTACATCGCCGTTAACGCCTTCTGTCTTAAATACTATCTCATAAGGTACGGCGGAGCCTTCGAAATTGACTATATTGTATTCGGTATTTCTTGTGGGAGCGTAATTACCCTCTTTGGCCATCTGAAGTACGCTCTCAAGCTGATTCGGATCGAAATTGTAACCCTTCCCGAATATGATCATGGAATTCGGAACACTGAAACCGGCAGCCTCTTCCGGAGTCAGCGTACAGTCTATGATATTAAGTTTTCCGTTGAAATATTCGTTGTTTTCCTCGCTTATCACGCAGATGAGTCCCGAAAAGCCGGACAGACTCCGGTCAAGAACGGTACCGTTACGATCGATCTGTTCGGAATTGACTATTGCGACTTTAACACCTTTTAATGCATCCACGCGGTAGTTTTCGTTGGTAAGCCTTGAGGTTGTGGCATTGTAACTAACCGCCGGTATGGTATTACCCAGGAATACCGCAGCTTTACGGTCTTCATCGACATGAGCCTGATCAAGATCAAATGCCTTTAATCCGATCTCGGAAACCGAATCGACGATCCTTACACTGTCAAGCGGGCATCCCGCAAAAGCTCTGTCTTCGATGATGCTTAAATTAATACCGCCGTTTAACTTTTTAAGGTTGGAACAGCCGCTGAAAGCATCTTCGCAGATCCTTACAAGGGAATCGGGAAGCGACACTTCCGTGATGCCCATATGATCCTTAAACGCTTCAGGTCCGATCTGTTTGACGCCTTCGGGTATGGCGATCCTTGAATCACCGCCGCGATACGCCAACAATATGCCGTCACCGCATATAAAGTAATCTCCGCTTCCGTACTGCATCCAGTTGTCAAGCATTCTGGTAGCTGCAAAAGCAGCCGGTTCGATATTTGTGACCGTTTTGGGGATAGCCACATTTGAAAGATCGTCACAATGATAAAATGCGCCGTACCCTATCGAAGTCACGCCTTCGGGGATCGTTACCGATTTAAGTCCCGATCTTGCAAAAGCAAAATCTCCTATCTCCGTTATGCCGTTATCAAATGTATATTCTCTTAAAGTTGTATCTCCGTAAAACGCTTTGCCGGCGATCTTATTGTCTACCACGGCAAACTTGGGAATGTTGGCGCCCTTGGCATTGGCCGTTACATTGCCCGCTTCTCCGAGATTGGGTATAAGGGCTGCGTAAGGTTCGCTTTCCGAGATCCTTTCGCTTAGTGCTCCGTTATTGACGGTCTGTCTTGTGTTATTGATAAATACAACGGCTTTTCTTCCGACAACTATCGTCTCACCGATAAGACCTTCTCCCGAAACATAAGACTCTGCGATATCTTCTATGGTATTGGGAACATTTGAAGGCTCATAGTACTGCCCGTCATTGCCGTTGCCATCGGTTCCGTTGCCGCCGTTATTGCCGCCGTTACCGCTTATATCGCCCGAACCGCCCTGACCGCTGCCGTTTTGACCGTTTCCGCCCTGGCCGTTACCGCCCTGTCCGGCACCGTTGTTACCGTTTTGTCCGTTTAAGCTGTTCTCCTCGCCGTCTATAATGGCCGCCTGGCTTCTGTCGAGCGCTTTGTACCACTTATATGCATACGAAAACTCGGGCGCTATAACATTGAGTCTCGGGCATCCGTCAAAAGCCGTATTGTGGATATATGACACCGACTCGGGTATTGTGACATCCGAGAGGTTTACGCAGTTTTCAAATGCCTTGGCATCTATGTTGTTGACCGAGTAAGGGATCGTGACCGATTTAAGACTTGCACAGTTTGAAAAAGAATATGCAGGGATATCCTGAACATTCGGTGAAACCGTTACCGCTTCAAGATTGTTGCATCCGTAAAATGCATACGGAAGAATATAATTGATCGTATTGGGCATTGAATATGCATTTTCTTTTTTGCCACCCAGTACTATATAGAGTTTTTCTTTATCCCTGTCGTATATTGCGCCGTCGGTGCACACGAACTTGTCGGTAGCGAACTTAACGCTTTCAAGTGCGGGACATCCCGTGAAAACACCGGCCCCGAGCTTTCTTAAGCCCGACCCTATCGAAACGTCCGTAAGTGCTTTACAGTTGCAAAAAGCAGCTGTTTCGATAGTCTCTACCGAATCGGGGATCACTACTTTTCCGAGATTCTCACATCCCGAAAATGCCGCGTAAGATATCTTTTCAACATTGTCGGGGATAACGACCGAAGTGATGAGGGTATTGTCGACAAACGCCTCTTCACCTATCTCATCAATGGACGCAGGAATAGACACGGTTGAAGCCGTGCCTGTATATTTGACCAATTTGGAACCGTCACATAAAAAGTCGGTCGTCGATGCCGTATCGGCATCAATAGCCGCCGGCGGTATAAGATAAACCACTATGGCGGCTATGATAAGTACAGCACCGATCATCTTACGGATAATGTTTCTAGCCATATATCATTCCTGTATTATGCCAATGCTTTTATTATGCCAATGCTTCCTTTTTAACCGGACGTTTGTCCTTGATGAAGAACAATGCGATACTCATTGCGAACAGACCGATCGCAAGTATCCACTTGGGCTGGAAGTCGCCCGTCTTGGGTGTTTCGTCATATGCGGTACCCTGAGTGAGATTACCTGTATCCACATAAACCGTATAAGGTGAGAAGTGGGTTGCGGTAAAGGTTACGCAAGGTACACCGTCTATGGATGTAAATCTGGGTGATAATTTATCAAGTTTTTCGTTTACGACACCTGCTACCTTGTTGTTGCCCGCATAAGTGGTAAGAGCATCGGGTATGGGCATCGTGATCGTGATGGAAAGTCCCGTTGTATCGGTGATCTTGGTTGCTCCCGTTGAATCGTAAAGACTTATATCCATCGC
>CACYCC010000329.1 GCA_902772805.1 uncultured Lachnospiraceae bacterium
ATAAACCGTGTTCTCGGAAGAGAAGATTACGTCCTCACGAACGGCGTAAAATGGTACACTCCCGCAGGCGATGTCATCGCTGAAGAACTTATGTAAATTAAAGACAACGGTAAACCGTTATGTAAACCAAAGCTGCATTAAAAGCTTTTGTGGTGTGTGATTTGAAAGAGTTGATTTTTAGAGCGATCAAAATAATAAATATCTGTCTTTCGGTCGGCCTGATTTGTTTAACAAGCGTTCTTTTTGCCGCATGTACGGATAAGAGCATAGTGCTCACAACGGACTTTGCCGAAAACGAGCTCATGCGCATCAACACGATCTCGTGCTACAAAGCGGAGATGATGCTTTATCTCACCAACCAGAAAAACGAGTACGAGGAAGTTTACGGCAGCGAGATCTGGGACAAAACGCTTGACGGCGAAAAGATCTCCGACAGCATCAAGAATCTTGTGCTTGCAAGAGTGGCGCAGATAAAGGTAATGAACCTCATGGCCGATGATTACGGCATTACACTTGACGAAGAAGAAAAAGCTCGTGTCAACGATATAGCCAAGAATTACTATGACGGGCTTAACGCAAAAGAACGCGAACTGACCGGCGCAGATCTTGATACGGTCATAAAGATGTACACAGAGTACATAAGAGCCGAGAAAGTATACGATTACATCATAAGGGACATCAATCCCGAGATAAGCGACGACGAAGCCCGAACGGTAAGCGTTGAGCAGATACTCATAAAGACCTACGGACTTGACGGAAGCGGCCGGAGAGTCGAGTACTCGGACCGCGCCAAACAGGAAGCCTATGATCTGGCAGTATCTATCAGAGAGAAGGCCGTAAACGAAGAAGAGCCGGTGGATTTTGAGGTACTGGCTGCGGAATACAACGAAGGCGACGCAATTACGTATTCTTTTGGCAGGGGAGAAATGGCCGAGGCTTTCGAGGAGGCTGCTTTTAACCTTGATAACGGCGAGATCTCGGATATCGTCACGACCGAATACGGATATCACATAATCAAGTGCGTGAGTACCTTTGATATCGAACAGACTCAGATCAATAAAGTCACGATACTTCAGGAAAGAAAGGATGCCGTCTTTAAAGAGACATACGAGGCATACCTTACCGGCATCAAAAAGAATTTAAACATGCCGCTTTACGAGTCCATCGAGATCATAACCGATGAAGACGTCACTACCAAAAACATGTTTTCGGAGGAATATCTGGGCGGTTTATAAAAGTTTAATATTTGCAAAAAGCCCGTATTTGTGCGGGTTAAGAGCACTTCGTTAGCACTCGGGATAACTGAGTGCTAATTTTGTATTGACTTTTATTTTTGCGGGAAATAAACTGTATTTTGGTTAAAAGAAAAGTCCTGCCCGCCAAGGACGTTGGGGCGGGCGGATATACATATCATTACGAAAGAAGGCATTACAATGGCACAGAAAGGCAGTTTATCGATCAACAGTGAGAACATTTTCCCGATAATCAAGAAATGGCTTTATTCAGATCATGATATTTTCATGAGAGAGCTTATCTCCAACGGATGCGATGCGATCACAAAGCTTAAAAAGCTTGCTATGATGGGAGAGTACGATCTCCCGGAAGGATATAAAGGAAGGATCGATGTCATTGTCAATTCAACTGACAAGACACTTACATTTATAGATAACGGTCTCGGAATGACCGCCGAAGAAGTCGATGAATACATCAATCAGATCGCTTTTTCGGGCGCGACCGATTTTATCGAGAAGTACAAAGACAAGGCAAACGACGATCAGATAATCGGACATTTCGGACTCGGTTTCTATTCGGCATTCATGGTAGCGAATGAAGTTCACATCGACACCCTTTCATACAAAAAGGATGCAAAGCCCGTTCACTGGGAGTGTGACGGCGGAACCGAATATACGATGACCGACGGCGACAAAGAAGGCGTCGGCACGAAGATCACGCTTTTCTTAAACGACGATGTGCTTGAGTTCTGCAATATCTACAGAGCCAAGGAAGTCATCAAAAAGTACTGTTCGTTCATGCCTACCGAGATCTATGTTTCACAGGCTCCCGACAAGGGCACTGAGACGATAGATCTCGATGACAAACTTGACAGCGATGTCGTGGTTGAGACTATAGCTCCCGAAAAAGAAGGCGATAAGATAAGAGTTAAGATCGAGAAAAGACCTGAACTCATCAACGATACAAATCCTCTCTGGAATCGTCATCCCAATGAGTGTACGCCCGAGGATTACAAGAAATTCTACAGAGATGTGTTCAAGGATTACAAGGAGCCCCTTTTCTGGATACACCTCAACATGGATTATCCCTTCAACTTAAAGGGTATACTTTACTTCCCCAAGATCAACATGGAATACGAATCCATAGAGGGAACCATCAAACTTTACAACAACCAGGTATTCATTGCCGACAATATCAAAGAAGTCATTCCTGAATTTTTAATGCTTCTTAAGGGTGTCATCGACTGTCCCGATCTTCCTCTTAACGTTTCAAGATCGGCACTTCAGAATGACGGCTTTGTCAACAAGATCTCGGATTACATCACCAAGAAGGTTGCCGACAAGCTTTCCGGTATGTGCAAGACCGAGAAAGAAGAATATGAGAAATACTGGGAGGACATCAGTCCCTTCATCAAGTTCGGCTGCTTAAAGGACGACAAGTTCTGCGAGAAGATGACCGACTATATCCTCTTTAAGAACCTTGACGGCAAGTATATGACACTTCCCGAATGTCTTGAAGTAAAGCCTATCGACACGGAAGAAAACGCAACCGATGAAAACGGCGAAAAGGTTGAAGCCGAGGTTGTGGATGATAATAAAGCCGGTGAAGGTGCAGAAGATAAAGCCGATGAAGCCGAAGAAAAGAAAGAAAAGATCATCTATTACGTAACGGATGAACAGCAGCAGAGCCAGTACATCAACATGTTCAAACAGGCCAAGATGGACGCCGTTATATTAAAGCACAATATCGACCAGCCCTTCGTATC
This sequence comes from uncultured Lachnospiraceae bacterium, assembly GCA_902772805.1. Lineage (GTDB taxonomy): Bacteria > Bacillota > Clostridia > Lachnospirales > Lachnospiraceae > UBA1258. The sequence continues at coordinate 2,999 of CACYCC010000329.1, forward strand.
ACA
>CACYCC010000330.1 GCA_902772805.1 uncultured Lachnospiraceae bacterium
ATCCATGAATATAATATCGTACTTCTTGTCATGCGTCATCTTAAGCGCTTCCTGACCGCTGTAGCAAAGATCCGATTCTATGCCGTACTTTTTAAGATATGCATAAAGCACCTTGACATTAACTTTGTTATCGTCCACTATAAGTACTTTTGCATTTTCAAAAGAACGCTCTTCGTTGTCGGAACTGCTCTGAGGTTTAACGTCTTCGATAAGCTTTTTGTCATACAGACGGAACGGTACCAGTTTAAGTACTCTTGCAGACTCTCTTTCACGACCGGGAGCAAAAGGTGTTTCATCGACGATCTTTTGACGTATCGTGCAATAGAACTTACTGCCGAGCCCGTATTCACTCGTTACGGAATATGTTCCGCCGCAAAGTTCGATAAGCTGGGCGGAGATGGAAAGCCCGAGTCCCGTACCCATGATCTTACGGTTGTTGGCGCCGTCGACCTGAGTAAATGAATTGAAGAGTTTTCCTATGTTTCCGGGCTTTATGCCACGGCCGGTATCTTCGACACAGAAGGAGAGTATGCATTCGTCACCGTCTTTTTGGTAATCGGCGCTGAACTTGATATGTCCCATATCGGTATACTTCTCGGCATTGCTTAAAAAGTTTAACAGTATCTGCCGGACTCTTACATCGTCGCCGTAAAGAGTTGCGGGTATATTGGGGTCAATGTCTACATAGAAATCGATGGGTTTATCACCGATCCTCATATTTGTGACATTTATGACTGAATCCATTGTTTCCACAAAGGAATAATTGACGGGTATGAGTTCGAGCTTTCCGGATTCCGCCTTAGAAAAGTCGAGTATATCGCATATGATATCCAATAACATCTTACCGGCTGTTTCGATCTGTCCGACATAGTCGTTTATGACGGTATAGTCATGTTCGTCTTTGGAAAGCTCGGCCATTCCTATGATAGCATTGAGAGGCGTACGTATTTCATGACTCATATTGGCAAGGAACTGGGATTTGGCCTTGCTGGCGGATTCTGCCCGCTCTTTGAGCGCTTCCATTTCTTCGAGCCTGTCACGCATCAAAGTGACATCTTTTATGGCAATGATATAACCCACGTGTTTTTGCTTTTCGTAAAGAGGGATAGCGGTGCTGGAATAGTAGACATCACCTTTTCCGAAATAGTAGTCACCTTCCGACGAATACAGTTTTTCGTCAAGATCTTTAAGACTGGCACCCGATTTGTAAGTGGTAAGTTCAGGAAAGATCGAATTGGCAAGATCGTTGGAATCTATATAGTCACCGTCTGATGTCGCAAGTATTATGGCATTTCCGACATACTGATACAGGCTGTTGATGGCAATGTTCTTGATATCGTAAAGCCGTCCGTTTGTGAGAGTGACGATCAGAAGTGACAGCATGCATGCCGTAGTCGCAGAACCGAGATCCACCATAGTAACCTGCGGAAGGAGATTGATGACAAGACCGATCATCGGAATCAGGGATTCTATTATAAGAGCTTTGTAAAGCCGCTCATCCCTTCTTTTACCTATATTTCTGTAGTACCACAACAGTAAAAACGAGCTTGCGATCAATAGAAATGTCTGCTCGAGCGCAAACAGCATATAGAATATGCCTTTGGTCGTGACTATATGCGGAAACAGTCCTTCGGTCGTGAAGGAAACGGACGAATAGAAGAACGGAAACTTTTCGCAAAAGAAAACGAGAAACGCAACAATGATGTCAAAGACTAAAAGAGCGGAAATGATATACGGGGGAATGGGGTCTGCGTCGCAAAGTTCGGAAATGAACTTATAATAGCTTATCGCCATAAATGAAAGGCCGACATATTCGAATTTAACGGCAAGCAATACTTCACCGAGATCTTTGGCCGTAAGTTCGAAACAGTAGCCGGATGCATAGATAAGTATGCACGCAGCGGTAATAAGCAGAAATCTTGAATTGATAAAATTTCTGCCTCTGAAAAGCCTCAATATAGAAATGAACAGTATCACCGTGGCAGTGATCTGTAACCCTAAAATAACACCGTACATATGTATTCCCGATTTCCCAAAATATTCCTAAATGATTATATACCACACCATATTATCCTATGATTAAAAAATCGGGTATTTTATTGCCGATTCGTGCTATAATGATATGCGATATTAACGCACAGGCCTAAACGGCGTGTTACGGAGTAATTTATGAATTTCAATTCGATCGATTTTTTGATCTTTTTTCCCATAGTCGTGGCGATCTATTATCTGATCCCCAAGAAGGCAAGACAGATATGGCTTCTTGCCGCCAGTTACTATTTTTATATGTGCTGGAGCATCAAATACGCCGTTCTTATTGTGATATCCACACTTATCACCTATTTATCGGGCATTCTCATCGAAAAGACGGATAATACGGCAAAAAGAAAATGGATCGTTGCATTTTCTTTTGTCTCAAATCTCGGAATACTTATGTTCTTTAAGTATTTTATGTTCATGTTAAGAAATGTGAACGCAGTACTGGGGCTGTTTAGTGACGCCGTCATAAATGCACCGTTCTCGATCGTGCTGCCGGTCGGTATTTCGTTTTATACGTTCCAGGCGCTCGGTTATACGATCGATGTTTACCGGGGTGATGTGAAAGCCGAGAGAAATATCTTAAGATACGCGCTTTTCGTATCGTTTTTCCCGCAGCTTGTTGCAGGTCCCATCGAAAGATCGGGACATCTTCTTGCGCAGATCGATAAAGTGACCAAAGAGAAGATGTTTGAATACGAAAAGTTCGTAAAGGGCTTTACGCTCATGTGCTACGGAATGTTCATGAAGATGGTTATCGCGGACAGGATAGCCATATTTGTGGACGGTGTCTATTCAAGTCTTCAGGCCGCCGGCTTTGCGGAAACACTCATAGCGGCGATCGGCTTTTCGATACAGATCTACTGTGACTTCGGAGGATACAGTTTAATAGCCATCGGAGCCGCCAATGTCATGGGCTTTGATATCATCGAAAACTTCAATGCACCTTATCTTGCCGAGAGTATTTCCGATTTCTGGAGAAGATGGCATATCTCGTTAAGTACGTGGTTCAGGGATTATCTTTATATCCCGCTTGGCGGAAACCGTTGTTCGAAGTTAAGAAAGTATTTCAACATAATGGTAACGTTTCTGGCAAGCGGCCTCTGGCACGGCGCATCATGGACATATGTGGCATGGGGCGGACTTCACGGGATATATCAGATAGTGGGAGACCTTACAAAACCTGTAAAAGAGCGGGTAAACAAATTTTTAAAGACCGATACTTCAGCATTCTCGTATAAGTTTGGAAAGATCGCGGTAACGTTTTTCCTAAGTACCATGGCCTGGGTATTCTTTAGGGCCGAAACATTCAAAGACGC
>CACYCC010000331.1 GCA_902772805.1 uncultured Lachnospiraceae bacterium
CGCTATTTGAATATCGGGGTGTGGCTCAGGTGGTAGAGCGCCACGTTAGGGACGTGGAGGCCGCAAGTTCAAGTCTTGTCACTCCGATTAAAAAGGACTGTTTGAAAAAACAGTCCTTTTTTCTATGCTAATTACGATATGCCTGCAACCTGTTTGCCGTTGCCCTGCTGTTATAAATCATGTCATTTATTCCTTACGCGTGAATCGTCACCGGACGGATCAGCAGCAGCCGCCGCAACCGGGACAGCCGGATGAAAAGTCGCCGAATGAAGAATAATCAGCCGCTTCGGAAATAAGGCAGACCGCATGTGCGGCAATGCCTTCGCCGGCACCGGTAAAACCGAGTCCCTCTTCGGTGGTGGCCTTAACATTTACAAGAGTTCTTGATATCTTAAGCGCTTTCGCGATATTATCGCACATCGCATCGATATGAGGGCGCATCTTGGGAGCCTGTGCAAGTATCGTTGCATCGATGTTATTGATGACAAACATCCCGCTCTCTAACATGTCGCCGACGCGTTCAAGCAGTTTTAAACTGTCCGCATCCTTGTATGCCTCGTCATTATCGGGAAAATGAAGTCCGATATCTCCCATTCCGGCAGCGCCCAAAAGCGCGTCCATTATCGCATGTGTCAGAACATCCGCATCGGAATGACCGAGAAGTCCCTTTTCATAAGGAATGTCAACTCCGCCGATTATCAGCTTTCTTCCTTCGACAAGTTTATGAACATCGTATCCGTGTCCTATTCTCATGTTACTCTCCGTTCCCTGCCGTTAAATCTTAATTACATCCTTTCGGGTGCTTCAAAACCGAGCATGTCTATGCAGGTCTCAAGCACTTTTCTTGTAAGGTCTATCAAAGCAATGAATTCGCCCTTCTTAACCTCATCCTCTTCGGCAAGTATCCTGGTTTCGTGATAAAACGAGTTAAATGCGTTGGCAAGTTCATAAATAAACGCACATACCCTGTGAGGAGCAAGCTCTGCTGCCGCGCCTTCCATCATCTGTCCGAATGCCGAAAGCGCCTTCATGAGGTCTTTTTCCGAGACATTGACGGGCGTGCCGATCTTAAGAGATGACATATCGCCGCCCTGAGCTTTAAACTTTGCGATTATCGACTTGATACGAACGATCGTATACAGAATGTAAGGTCCGGTATTTCCTTCAAAAGAAATGAACCTGTCCATATCAAATATGTAATCCTTTTGAGCCTGGTTGGAAAGATCTCCGTACAAAAGAGCTGAAAGGCCCACGATATCGGCGATCTTACGCGCTTCTGCGGGCTCGATCTCTTTGTTTTCAAGTATCTTGTCATACATCTTGTCCTGAATGTCCTTTATAAGACTTTCAAGACGCATTACCCCGCCGTCACGTGTCTTAAAGGGCTTTCCGTCTTTACCGTTCATGGTACCGAATCCGATATGTGAAAGCGTTACCTTATCGGAAACAAGTCCCGCTTTAACGGCAGCACGGAATACCTGTTCAAAATAAAGATCCTGACGCTTGTCGGTGATGTAGATCATCTGTGCGGGATCGTATTTTGCGACACGCTCCTTGATGGTCGCAAGGTCTGTCGTATTGTAAAGACTTGCTCCGTCGGATTTAACAACGATACAAGGGGGAACCTCTTTGGTATCGGTATCCTTTTTGACATCTATTACAAGAGCTCCGTCGGATTCATAAGCCACTCCCGACTCTTTCATTTCCTTTACCATATCGGGAATGAGATACTGAACGGTACTCTCCCCGTTCCAGAGATCGAATTCGACATTGAGCGAACTGTAGATCTTCTTCATGTCATTCACCGACACGTTCATGATGTGATCCCACAGAGCGCGGTATCCGCGAACTCCCTTCTGGAGTTTTAATGTTGCTTCAAGAGCGCGTGCCTTGAACTCGGGATCTTCTTTACTTTTTGCCGAGGCCGTAGGATAGATCTCCTCAAGATCCTTTACCGTAAACGGAGGCTCCTTGGGATATTCACCGGTATAGGACTCATCAAAATACGGAAGATC
>CACYCC010000332.1 GCA_902772805.1 uncultured Lachnospiraceae bacterium
ACTGTAACACTGGAGGACTTCTCCTCCACGGCGGAGACCGTCTTGGCCTTGGCATCCGCTGAGATTGAACGTGGAGGCAGCTCGCTGAGGGGATTCACCTTGTTGTGGTCGATCGAGTAGAGGATGAGCTGAGATTGCTCACGCAGGTTGGAAACAACTTGCTCAACATCTTTGGAGATGCGAATACGGGGACGTCTTCCCTCAATCAAATGGCCTTTACGAAGCTCTCTCAAAGCGTCTTCCGCATCGGCGGGCAAATCCAAGCCCTTTTGAATCCGGTCCAAACAGATAATCTCATCCGGTTTCAGGTTTGTTTTTTGGAGAAGCATGGAGCTGTATGCTTCGTCAATGATGTGTCCGTAGGATAAAGACTGCGAGGTGAAGATGTGATTACGGAACCTCATTTGCAACATGGACAGATACTGCACTTTGATGTTACAAACCGCATAAAACGGAGGATTTCATAGAGAAATCACAGAAAAAAACACTTTTCCCGTTTTTAAGCCTTGACAAAATGAAAAAAAGACTTATTTTATGGTAATAGAGAATCGCAATCAACGGTTCTTTTCGTCAATAACCGAACAATCTCTCAAAAAAAACGAATTGATAGATCTTTCCATGTTTTTTTTATGTGGTGTCAAATAATCACATCAGAAGGTATTGGGCAATGGAGAAACTGGAATTGCTGATAAAAGAGTTGGTTAAACAGCCAAAGGAAACCCAATGGCTTGAGTTTAAATTAAATAATGATACTCCCGACATGGTTGGTGAGGATATTTGTGCTCTCGCCAATGCAGCAACCCTCGTTGGCAGAGACAAAGCATATTTTATTTGGGGAGTAGATAATGAGACCCACGAGTTAAGGGGAACATCATTCAATTGGCGAACAACCAAAGTGGGCAATGAAGAATTCGAGAACTGGATGCGGCATAGTCTCTCGGCTAATGCAAACTTCGAATTTGATTCTGTGCGTTTTGACCAGAAATGGTTTGGTGTTTTGGAGATTACAGCTGCTGTTGGCAGTACCGTGATGTTCAAAAAAGAAGAGTATATTCGGATTGGAAGTTACACTAAAAAATTAAATGACTATCCGTCTGTCAAAAAGGAACTATGGAACAAATTACGTTGCCATGATTTTGAAACGCAAGCAGCAAAAAAGGACTTAGAGCTTTTACAAGCCCTTGATCTGCTGGATTATCCAACATATTTTTCGTTGTTAAAGAAATCAATCCCGGAAGGATATGTTAATATTGCACATGATTTATTGGAAGACGAATTGCTAAAAAAACAAGATAATGGGCTTTATACAATCACAAATTTGGGTGCAGTTCTTTTTGCTCGTCACCTTGCAGAGTTTCCTTCTGTATCTAGAAAAGCAATTCGTGTAGCTCAATTCGCGGGAAAAAGCAAGATTGATCTCCTGAAAGATTATACTGGGCAAAAAGGGTACGCCATAGGTTTTGAAGGACTTATGGAGTATTTGAAGGCCTTACTACCATCAAAGGAAGTGATTATAGGGGCAATGCGCAACACTAAGGAGCTTTATCCTGAGATCGCCCTTCGTGAAACGATTGCTAATGCTTTGATTCATCAGGACTTTTCCATCAGCGGTGCTGGCCCTGTTGTAGAGGTTTACGATAATCGTATTGAAATCTGTAACCCTGGGGCTCCATTGGTTGATATTGAGCGTATTATTGACACGCCGCCAAAGTCCCGCAACGAAAAACTTGCTTCCATGATGCGCCGTTTGAAAATGTGTGAAGAGCTTGGAACAGGATGGGATAAAATCGTATCGACCTGTGAGTTGATGCAACTGCCGTCCCCCGCAATTCAAGTATATGAAGAAAACACCAAAGTCTCTCTGTTTTCTTTTATACCCTATTCTAGTCTTACAAGCGATGCCAAGCTAAGAGCCTGCTATTTTCATGCCTGTATATCGTACATAAACCAGGAACCAATGAATAACAGTTCTCTTCGGAAGCGTTTTGGCTTAGACGAAAAGAATTCATCTGGTATATCATGGCTAATAAAGGAGGCCGTGGAACAAAAACTCATCCGTCCCGTTGCCCCAGATACAGTTCCTCGGTATAAGCGTTATGTGCTCTATTGGGCGCAATTTAACTTGCTAGTAACTTGCTGGAGACGGGGAAAACGGGGCCCAGGTGGCAAAATTTGAGGGGGAGTTTAATTTGCTGGTAACTTGCTGGAGACAGGGAAAACGGACCCGTCTTCCAGTTTGCTATGTCACAGGCCAATCAGC
>CACYCC010000333.1 GCA_902772805.1 uncultured Lachnospiraceae bacterium
CTTACGGGTCCGATCACGACGGTGCGCGTGACATCGGTTGTACCGAGCAGATAATGTCCTCCTGTGTCCATAAGCAGAAATGCGTCTGACGGTTCAAGTGTTCTTGCATTACCCGTATGCTCGTAATGAACTATCGCTGCGTTACTGCCGGATGCCACGATGGGAGCGAAGCTTTCGCAGATGTAATGTTCCGACATACGTCTTTTTTCGATAAGAAGTTCTGCACAGTCGTTTTCGCAGATACGTGCGCCGCTCTCAAGCTTTTTCTCGAATTCAAACATAAACCTGATGAAGGCAACAGCGTCTATAAGATTCGCTTTACGCAGGTTGTTTTGTTCCGTCTCGGTTTTAACGGACTTCATCAGGGTAGAAGGATTGGTCTTTGAGAAGATCTCGTTTTTTAATCCTATTGCTTCAAAAAGCGCATAATTAACACGTGATTCATCAAGTAAGATATTTCTCGAGGACAGTTCCTCGGCAAACCCGTAAAAGGATTCATAGGCTTTAGTAGTGACATTGAGCTCGGAAAGGTACTTTTTAACCTCAGGGGTTATGCTTCTTGCGGACACAAAAAGCACCGCATCGTTCATGTTAATGATGAGATATGAAAGGAACAGAGGATTGAATTCGATATCCGAGCCTCTGAGGTTGAGGATATATGCTATGTCGGTCAGGCTGCTGATAATATGTGTGTCGCAGCCGCTTTCTTTCATCGAGGCCCTGATGCTTTCGAGTTTGTCGGCAGCGCTACGCCCTGTATACTTTTCAGAAAGTATGTAGAGCTTCTTCTCGGGCAGTGTGTCTCTCGGAACAAACAGGTCCTCCGGTGCGGTAAAACGGCTCAGAAGGCGGGCTTCATGAACGGCACAGGTTTCGATAAGCTCTTTTACGGTTTTAATACTGAAAAACCTCGAGTCAAGTGCGAGGACGCTTCCGGCCTGTAGCTTGTCGGCAATAAGTTCATTGACTGTAGGGACATCTTTGACGCCTTCGCGCATGAGAGTGATACCGGTGCCGCAGAGAACTTCCTCTGCTTCAAGAAAATACCTTCCGTCCGTAAAAAGGAAAGCCTCGGAATGAGTGACAACAAGAGTTGCACGGGAGCCGGAAAATCCGCTGAAAAAACGAAGTACCTTAAAATGATCGCAAACATACTCACTGCCGTGATGATCACCGACGGTGCAGAGATAGATATGTACATTCCGGGTCGCCATGATATGGCGAATCGCGTCGATACGCATGCGGATTTCGTTATGATCCATAGTGTGCTCCTATACTTTGTTGTTAAGTAAATCATAATAAATTGATCGATTACTTTCAATGATTTCGATGACGTTTTTATCGATCGATATGATTTTAAGCGGGGCTTTACATTTTTATCAAATGCTGTAAAATGTTTTTGTTCATATTGATAGGATGTTACAGAAAAAATCGGAGTGATTACATGAATATACTTATGATGATACTTCTGACAGTGCTCATTATCTGTGCTGTCGTGGTGAGTTTTATAAAGAGTCTTACAGCTTCCGTCATTGTCTTCGGATCCTTCAGCCTGGTAGTTGCGGTCATCTGGATGCTCCTCGAGTCTCCGGACCTTGCGATCACAGAGGCCGCCGTCGGAGCCGGTGTGACGGGGCTTTTGTTTTATGCGACTCTTAAAAAGATCGGGTCTATCAAAGATGCCGATGAATCCGAAACTACCGAGAGTGATACATAACAACGTGCTGATCAGTGTATTACTGTCAGTCGACAGGATCTGAGGGGTTTTAGATCCTAACATTTGATTTATATGAGGGAATGATAATGTCTGATATAAATAAAAAAGAGAAGAAGGTCCTTTACAGAGTATTCAGGATCACCGCAGGGCTACTGATAGTGATGCTTGCGGCGGCGCTGATATTCTGCATGTTTGATCTTCCGGGACTTTTCTCACCGGATCACCCGGGAGAAAACGTGGTGGCCGAGCGTTATATCGAAAGCGGAATAGAAGAGACCGGTGCAGTCAACTTTGTAGCGGGCATGATCCTTGACTACAGAGCATTTGATACGTTCGGCGAGTCCAACGTGCTCTTCGCGGCCACTATCTGCGTTATGGTGCTCCTGCTTGTTCAGGACCAAAACAAAAGCTGTGCACGCCGTAAAAGATCTAAAAAGAACGGTACAGTGAACTCGGATCAAACGACAGTTAGCGAGTCTCAGACACAGTCCGAACAGCTTCCGGAATCGAAAGCATATTACGAAGACCTCAGGGACGAACGTGAGATCGAACCGAGACTCATTAAAAACGACGTGATCCTCAAAACGGTTGCGAAGGTTGCGGTACCCTTTATCCTCATGTTCGGGCTCTATGTTATCCTGAACGGTCATCTTTCTCCGGGTGGAGGTTTCTCGGGTGGCGCCATCGTCGGAAGTGGATTTATCCTCGCATCCGTGGCTTTCGGATTTGACAGGATGGAGCGCTTCCTCAACAAGAAAAGTGCAGGTATAATCACATTTGTTTCACTCCTGGTATACTGCCTTGCAAAGAGCTACTCGTTCTTTACCGGAGCGAACCACCTCGAGTCCGGGATCCCGCTCGGAACACCCGGTGCGATCCTGAGCAGCGGACTGATACTGATCCTTA
>CACYCC010000334.1 GCA_902772805.1 uncultured Lachnospiraceae bacterium
ACCAATATTTCTCCAACAATGGGAAGCAGGAAGAAGAAAACATATGCGCCAGATTTCCCAACGTCGTGTAAACGGCGACATGTTACGGAAAGACTAGGAATGATTGCAGCAGCACCATATAGTGATATTATTGTCATTCCAATACCGGTTAGATCCTGAGCGATTCCGGCAAAAACCAATCCCAGAATTATTGCCGATGCTATAACAATAGAATTGAATAGTGAAAAATACCAGTATTCGCTTCTTCTCGCACGCCCTTTGAAATTCGCATAGTTCTTAAACACACTCACAACAGCTTCTCTAAATTTCATTTTTATTCCCCACTTACAATTAAATGTTTTGAGTAACCAGGCTTATATAGATTCCATAACGCAGTTTTGTCTTCGTATTCTTTGTCTCCCAGGCCTTTAATATATCTATCGAATAAAAGGGTGCGTCTTTCCTTAAACATACTTTTCAGCCTGTCAAAGCTTCCAAAGCCAACTGCAACTCCGCTTAAAGAGAAGTCGTCACCCGCAACATCTTGCAAAACAGCAGATATTCCGCGCTCCCATCCTTCTGCGTTCTTTGCCGAATCAAGCGTTGTCAGAAGCAAGTTCTCAAACTCCATCGGAGTAGAAAAATAACCAAAGCAGCCATCTGTTGAGGCAAAAAGGATAGAAGGCTTGGTCAATGTGATTGATTTACAGTGCAGGGAAAAGTCTTTGGAAGCAGAGATTACATTTGTTAAAACACCATCTGCAGTGAGGTTTTCCATGGCGTCAAGCCCGCCTAAATCGTCTTCCGTTAACTGCTTTAATCCATCTTCGTCGAGCAGATAACATCTTGAATCTCCTGCCCATAAGCAAGTCGTAATAATACTGCTTTGGTCGGTATGCATCAGTATGATTGATGCTGTTGTTGGAAAATTTTTTGACATCGAACCTTTAATTGCCGATGTTTTCCCGCCAACTTCTTGGCACAGGGTCATATATTCTTGAATTTTCTTTTTTAGTCCCAATACATCATATGACGACACTCCTTTTATTGATTCAATAAACCAGTCACGCGCAGCTCCGGAAACGACTCTGGATGCCATATATGCCCCTGTTTTCCCTTGAAACTTCTCATATTTTTTTGCTCCAGAACCACCGCACCCATCAAAGACGCCAACAATGCACCTGTCGGGGGTAAACATATAAAGATAGCTGTCTTCGCCATTATCAGGTATTTTTTCTTTAAAAACCTCTAATCCAAAGTCAACGTCAGATAAGATGTTTGGAGCTGAATTTGTTTTTTGACCTAAGCGAGACATTTCTACTCCCCCTTCCAAGACTAAGATCACGCAATAGTCTGGGCGATACAGCTGAGAATTGTCTGGTAATCTATATCTTGCAAGTGATCACCCGCTTTTGACGGCAAATGCAGTACATTGTCCCAGGATTCAGAAATAGCTGCCCATGCGCCTTCGTTAGGCGCAAACAGAATCAGTCTTTTTGCCGGCTGCTCCGGCATAAAGCCTGGTTCATATTTATCTCCCCACCACTCGGTAAGCTCTCCAAAATCGTTTGCCATTCCTTTAGGATACTTCAAAGAGTCTTTTCCAAAGCCCAATTCATGAGGCTTCTGATCCGTCCACATGACTATAATATGTCGATCTTTTGATCCTTTTGTTGTCCAATCGGATCTAATGGCATAAGCCAGTGCCTCAAGGCCATCTTCTGGGTCATCTCCGCCGCCGATAGCCTGCAGACTTTTCACGCTTACCTCAAGCTTGTGTGATTCCATAGGCAAGTTGAAAAAGTCTGTAATGAGCATTGGTTCATTTGTATGCGCCTTTTTCCTTCGCTCTTCGTCATAAGCCAGATAGTCACGGAAACCAACGACTCGCACACGCAATTGATCGATTTCCTTGCCTTTGCTTTTCATGGTCGATTGAACATCTGCATAAAAGCTTAGCGCACGACCTTTTACGATATTCAGGATATTGTCCATACTCTCGGTACAATCAATGCAGAAAACAATATCAACGTTATAAGTAACCCTCGTATTACTGGCCATATCCTTGGTATCCTCGCTGATTACGAACAGGAGGCAAATCTCCTGCCGGCCTAATATATGCTTTTGCTTCAGCCTGCGCTTTAACTTCCTCTTGATTGAGCCGGTATTTGCTTGTGACAGTCAAACATGCAATAACCATAGCAATTGGCGTAACAATGATGTAGGCGCCAAGATGCATCGTTCCAGTGTATTGGTTCTTTGAAACGATGTATAAAACCAACAGCACTATTGAAGGGATCGCTGTTCCAACAAGCCCGCATATA